>JACDCM010000431.1 GCA_013817545.1 Gemmatimonadaceae bacterium
AGCAACAACGGCATTCCCGTGAAGAGTAAAAGGCAACACGGAAGCAGCGCCGGTGGCCGTAACCTCCGTGGCGTAGAGGGGCACGTTCTGATCGCGCCGGGCTCCAATGTCATCCGCGGAGTTGTAGAGGGCGTCGGCGAGAGCCGGCTCTTCAACGACCTGATCGTCTCCGGTCTCACGAATGTATCTGTCGGCCGCGATTGCGTACGACGAAGCGCCCTCCAGCGAGAAGCCGGGCTCGAAAAGAGTACCGTCCAGATAATGAACTCCGCGGCCGGGTGCATAACCGTGAAGTTCGCACGCTCGCAATAACAGTTCCCGGGCAAGCGGCGCGTCAGCAAGCTGAATAGCGGGAATGGTCCACCACAGCGCCTCCCAATCGCGTGTGGTAACGCCTGCAGAGTGCCACGGCGCGCGCGTCCGGACGAGATAAAAATGTGCGTCGTCCAGAGCGCGAGCGGCGCCGTAAAAGTAAGCGAAAAGGAGATTCCGGTTCAGAAGCCGGTCAATGCCTTCGTGACCCACAGTCTGCTCGAGCGCCTGTAAGGACTGCCGGGTTTGGGACAGCAGGTCGTTCCAGCCGCGCCGGCGCATGACAGCCGCGGTAGCTCGCGCGCCGTCGCGCTCCGGTCCGGCCGCTATGTAGAACGCGAGACTCACACGCCCGCCGGCAGGAACACCAGCGTCCCTGTGAAGGGCGAAACTGTTTTCACCAAGCGCGTCAGCTTCGATCCGCGCTTCACCGTCGGAAACGATGGCAAGAGCTACCGCACCCTGAAGGGTTGACCCCTCGAGAAGCACGACGTCTCCATCCACCGTTACTCTGTGTTGATCTGGAGCCGTGCGAGGCGTCCGGACACGAACCTGCCGATGTCCCAACGTGCCTTCCAGCGACAGAGTGATACTTACGTCGCTCGAAGCGCGATTCTCTATGGAAATTGCGTACACCGCACCCGCTATGTCGGCATCACGCCCATAGGGCGCGAAGACGGTGCCCCTGATTACAAGATTGTCGAGTGTGCAGGTAAAAGTAGGAAGCCAGTTGAGCGCGCGCTCCCATGCCAAGCCTTCCCGAGCGAGCTCCTTGCGCACGCCAGCGACGCTAAGAACCGGGCGAAGTAGCGCTGCGCCTTCGCCGTTCAGAAAATGCTCGGATCCCGCGATCTCGATCGCCGCTCGTGCTCCGCGACTGACAATTCCTACGGCGTGAAGGGCACCATCGGCCGGATGAATGCAAGGGAGGGCAAGCCAATGATTACCGGTGATCTGCCAGGCAATTGCGGGCGTCGGGATGGGTTGCACGGCAACAAGCTAGTCTCGTGAGGCCGACATTCGCTAGCATTCTAATTCAGAAACGCATTTCCAGGTCAGATATAACGGGAAAGCGCCGTTTGCGATCACGCGCTACCTCAAGGGGACATTTCTATTGACGTAGGAAGGGGACATTCCTATTGCCGTTTGACAGACTTTGCGCGGCGTGTTGACACCATTCAGAGAGAATGCTTTCATTGGCCTCTTCCAGGGCAGACGTCTCATTACTCGCTCCATGATTCCGTTTAACTTTTCGATCACCGTTCACGCTAGTCGTCTACGCGCCAAATCACTCGCGATACTTGTCACTCTCGCGGTGAATGCCAGCGCTCTTCCTGCGCAGGCAGTATTGGGCATTGGAGAAGACGCCACTACCGTTCGCCGCGGCACTGTTCGATTCAGCCTTGCGACATCATCTACCCGCTTCGATTCACGATACGGGTCGAGCCCTGGCGATCGGTCAGCTGTTCCTCTGGGTCTTCCCCTCACCTTTGACTCGATTGGCGTCGCCCAGCTTCCCTCGCTTCTGCCGCTTCGTTCCGCGCTACGCCAGCTCACCGGCATTTCGACTCTCGATGTAAACCTGGGGCGCAGCAACACCCGCATCGACGCGACTATCCATACCTTTCCTCTCGGAGTCGAGCTCGGCGTGACGGACAGGCTTTCGATCGGAATGCTGGTGCCGATTGTGCGCACCCGGGCGGAGGTAAGCTTCAACACCGCTCTTGACCGTAACGGCGCCAACCTTGGATTGAACCCGGCGTTCGGCAATGAAGTGTTGCGTGACCAGAATGACGTGCTGTTTGCGCAACTCGGCGCCGCGGGGGATGCGCTGTCAGCCCGAATAAGCGAGTGCCAGTCTACGCCATCCGGCTCGAACTGCGGCATCATTCTGCAGCGCGGTCCGGCGGAGCTCGCCAATACCGCTTTGCTTCTCTCGGGCTTGGTGGAGGTGTACGAGATTTCCGCATTCGTGCCGACGACTGGCAGCGCCGCAGACGTCTCCATACGGTCGAACGTCCAGGCGCTGGCCGCCACCTACACCGATGTATTGGGACTGCGCGACTCGCAGAACCAGCCACTGATTTCGTCGGCCGGACCAGCGTCGGCCCGTACCATTCCAGGTGCCAGCGCACTCAACGCAATCCTCACCGACCCCGACATCGGCTTTGGTACAGAGCCGATCGCAACAACAGTTCGTACTGGAATCGGTGACATCGAAGTCGGCGCCAAACTGCAGGTAATCAACACTCTTAGCGAGCAGCAGCGACTGATATCTCCGGGTGGGTTTCATTTCCGTTCGGCGCTGTCTGGCGTGGCGCGTCTTGGTACCGGCACACCGGACTCGCCAGACAATCTTGTCGACATTGGAACGGGGGACGGACAAACGGACATCGAGGCGCGGTCGCAGTCCGACCTGGTGTTCGGCCGTAAATTCTGGCTTAGCGTGGTAGGACGTTACGGGTGGCAACTATCGGGTCAAACAGTCCTGAGAATCACCGACGTTACCTCCCCGTTGGTAGCGGCCTTCGGTCGCGGGGAAGTGGAGAGAGATCCGGGTGACTACGCAGAGCTCGAGATCACGCCGCGTTTCGTGTTCAATGAGTTTTTTTCAGTGTCGGGACAATACAAGTATCGGCGAAAGGAGCAGGACCGGCATACGGGCCAATTCAGTTCGACGGATGCAGTCGGAGATTCCGTAACGATCAGGCCAACGATTCTGGATGCGAACACCGAGCAGCGGGAATCGCGCATTTCAGCCGGAATCTCCTATTCCACGGTTGCAGCGCACCGGCGTGGCCGGGTGCGCTACCCCCTCGAAGTATTCGTTCAGCACGTGGAGAGCATATCCGGATCGGGAGCAAATGTACCGAAGATCAGGCAGCAGATCGTCCAGTTGCGTCTGTATATGAGGATATTCGGGAAGCGCTAGCCGATAACTCGGAGGGGGAGGAGGGAGGCGTTAGCCGGAGGCGGGAGAAACTAGAAAGGGGACGCGGGATCGATCTCGGTGGCATTTGCCCGCGCCGGCAGATCGGACTCGGTGTTAGAACTTTTTTGTCCGCCCTTTCTTCGCCGACTCCTGCCTTCCGCCACCCGCCTCCCGATGCGTTTCCGCCTCTTGCCTCCCTCCTCCGGACTCGGGATTCCCCGTCGCGAGCAATTCC
>JACDCM010000432.1 GCA_013817545.1 Gemmatimonadaceae bacterium
CTCCCGCGCTCACTACAGCTCCTGAACTCTCCTGCCGCACCGGACGTTCTACGTGGCGGCCGCGGCCCGGGCGACCGTCCGGCGGAAACCTGGAGAGACGCGCCGGCTCGAGATCGGATGACGCTCCTCGGATTGGCGACAGCGACGCTGCGACGCCACCGCAGCGGGCGCTCGTCTTCACAGTCACTGCGCCGGTGGCGTAGCTCACTGCGCCAACCCGGCTGACTTCGCGTTCCGCGAGATTGCCCTTGTGAGCCGTGAGCTTCCTATAGCATCAAGGGAGAACGGTGCCGCGAAGAGCTAAAATTGGATGAGCGCGATTTCGCCGCGCCTGCCGGTTGCAATTGCCAAGTGAGCCGTCTCATCGGTAGCTTCGCATGGTTCCCTTCGACGAATGACCACGTGCTCGTAAGACTGTTTCGCGCGTTGTTGCGACGGCAGCTTAGCTTGGAATTGACATGAGTCTCGATACCGTAAGCATCGCATGAGTGAGCCGCTCCATGATCGCGTCGCTGTCGCTATCGGGCAGCACTACGAGCTCGAGCGTGAGATCGGGCGCGGCGGAATGTCTGTCGTCTACCGCGCGCGCGACCTCCGCCTCAACCGCGCGATCGCCATCAAGGTGCTGCCCCCCGAGCTGGCGCACCATCCGGCAGTCCGGACGCGTTTCACGCACGAGGCGCAGACATCCGCGCATCTCTCGCATGCGCACATCGTGCCGATCTACGACGTCGGCGAAGGTAATGGAATTGCCTATTTCGTGATGGCCCTCATCACCGGCGGGAATCTCGCCACGCTGCTCGCGCGCGACCCGCGCCTGCAGATCGACGAGGTGCGCCGGATCGCCTGCGAGATCGCCGATGCTCTTGCGTACGCACATTTGCGCGGGGTAATCCACCGGGATATCAAGCCCGACAACATTCTGCTGGATGCGGAGACCGGGCGGGCGATGGTCACGGACTTCGGCATCGCGCGAGCGATGGAGGCGGGCACTCGCCTCACCGCCACGGGCATCGCGGTCGGCACGCCAACGTACATGTCCCCCGAACAAGCTGTGGGCGAGCGCGAGATCGATGGCCGCAGCGACATCTACTCGCTCGGCGTCCTCGCGTACCAACTGCTCACCGGGCGGGTTCCGTTCACAGCGGGCAATTCGATGGCGTTGCTGATGAAGCAGGTCACCGAGCGTCCGCGCCCGATCGCCGAACTGCGCCCGGATGCGCCGACGCCGTTGTGCGAGGCGATCGAGCGTGCGCTCATGAAGGCGCCCGAGGATCGTTGGCCGACGGCGACGGCGCTACGAGAAGCGCTCATGTCGGACGAAGTTACCGGCGCTTCGTGGCGCGCGCCGCGCAGGGAGTCAGTGCGCTACGCTTCGCCGCGCCCGGACGGCGCGCGCCGCGACCGCTCAGCGCGCGAAAGCTCGCGCGTAGATCCGCGCGCCGCCTCGCCTGCACGCGACTCGGTGTCGGTGGTGGACGACCGCTCGCGTCTGCCGGCGCCGCAACTCCCACCAGGCGGGATCGTCCTCGAGCCCGCGCACCTCGCGTCGCTTACGCCCGAGCAGCGAGACGACCTCAGACTCTGGCACGGCCGAGTGAATCTGCTCGACCGCATCAAGGGCATGCGCAGATACGCACTGCTCACGGGGGTGACGACTGTCGCCGCCCTGGTTGGCTTCGTGGGCGGCGTCAGTGGCGATGCCCCGCCGCTGGTGTTCGCGCCGATCGTACCGTTTTTCATGACGATGAAGCTGTTGCGGCGTGGAAAGTCGCTACGCCAGAGCGGTCTCAAGCTCCGCCGCGTCCTGCTGATGCCGAGGTCGCGAATGGTGCTCCCCGCGCCGCCGCCCGTGCCGACGGAGCAGCAGCTCAAGAAGCTCGCGACGCGCGAGATCCTGGAAAGTCCACGGGGCGCCGCGATCCGCCGCGCGGCAGAGGATCGGGCGGCGATCCTTGCGATCATCGCCAAACTGCCGAAGCCGGACCGAGCGCTGCTTCCCGATCTGGTACCGACGGTCAACGCGCTCGTCGATCGCGTCGCGCACCTCGCGCAGATGCTGCATCAGCTCGAGGACAGCATCGACCCACGCCGCCCGCATGAGATTGACGCGCGCATCGCCGATGCGGAGAGCGAAAGTCAGTCGTCTGAAGGCCAGCGGCGACTCGCGCTACTCCGGCGGCAGCGCGGCACGTTGCAGGAGCTCGTACAGCGCCGTACCGCGCTCGAGCGTCAGCAGGACAGCGCGGTGCTGGCGCTCAGCAATCTTCGACTCGACTTGATAAAACTGCAGTCGTCCGGGCTTCAGTCGGCGCTGTCGGATGTATCCTCGGCTACGCAGGAGGCTCGAGCTCTCTCACGCGAGATCGGCGCCGCGTTGGAAGCCATCGCAGAGGTGAAGAGCCTGTAAGGGAACCTCCGGTGAGAGATTTCGTGTCGCTGAGCGGCGTCAACGCTGTCAGCGCTGTCTTAGCGCACGTGTGAGCGCCCGGTCGAGCGCGTTCGCGAACGCCTGCTTCTCGCGCGGTCCGTACGCGGCATGACCGCCAGTCTCGACGCCAGCTCCCCGAAGTCCGTCCATGAAATTTCGCACGGAAAGGCGCTCGCCAATGCTCTCCGCTGTGTAGGACTCGCCCCGAGGATCAATGACAACGATGCCCTTGGGCACCAGGAGTGCCGCTAGTGGGATGTCGGCGGTGACGGCAACATCGCCCGCCGTGGCGTGCTCCGCGATATACCGATCAGCGACGTCGGGGCCTCCGTCGACGCGCACAGCCGAAAGGTGCAGGAATCCGGCTGGAAGCTGGAGTCGCTGGTTGGCCACCAGAACGGTCTCGAGCTTGAGGCGCTCGGAGGCGCGATAGCAGACATCCTTGACGTCCAGCGGAGCGGCGTCCGCATCGATCCAGAGCTTCATCAAAACCGGCGTCGGGTAAAGGCGGAGAGGCAGCGGCTGCGATGGCGGAAGATAGCGCTCGGCGGCCGTGAGTTGGTGGACCCCATCGGTGCGCGAGAAAGCATTGGGTTTCTCGCCGTGCGTTGCTTCGGAGAAAAGCTCTGCGTTGGCTCGCGACGGTGTTTGTAGTCAGGCTATATGTGGCCACCTCTGTCTTTCAGGAGAGTGTGCGTGCTTTACATGATCATCGAGAACTTCCGGAACGGCGACCCCGCACCGGTCTACGCACGGTTTCGGGCCCAGGGGCGGCTCGCCCCTGAGGGGCTTCGCTACGTGAGTAGCTGGGTGACGGAGGACATCAGGCGTTGCTATCAGGTCATGCAGTGCGACGACAGGGCGCTCCTCGACGCATGGATTATGGCGTGGTCCGATCTCGTCGACTTCGAGGTTCATCCAGTCATTACCTCCGCGGACGCGGCCGCCCGAGTCGAGGCGAGTGGCTGAGTATTTTCGGAGCGGACGCGGTCAACGGTATGTGTGCTGGATACACTGGCAACCAGACTAGCCCATGACTGCCCACAC
>JACDCM010000433.1 GCA_013817545.1 Gemmatimonadaceae bacterium
GTGTAGTGGGCATAACCCGAACTCTTGAGGCAGTTTCTCCGCAAACGATCGGCGCTACAACTTATGTGTTTGGATCGTGGTCGGATGGCGGAGCGGCCAGTCATTCAATTTCTACTCCTGCCACAAATACGACTTACACCGCAGTCTATAGCGCTAGCTCCGCAGACACGACTCCGCCGATGGTCTCAATAACGAATCCGGCTCAGGGGGCGACCGTCGCGAGGAAGACGACTGTCACGCTGAGGGCGACGGCCACCGATAATGTAGGTGTCGTGAGAGTGGAGTTCTACGTTAACGGGAGCTTGCAATGCACTGCCACGAGCGCAGCCTATACCTGTAACTGGAGAGTTCCGAATCAGCCCAACAGGAGTTATCAAATCCAGGCGAGGGCGTACGACCAGTCAGGGAACTCGGGCTCTGCACTTATTCAGGTCACGTCGCAATGACGCTTGAGGATTTCCGTTGGTCGCATGTTGGAATTACGCTCTAGTTTGGGGGCCACATCCTATGAGGTGCGGAAATTCAAGTCCGATGTTAGTAACCTGCCCGGACGAGCTTCCGGACCAGTAAAGATTAAAGTGAGGCGTTACCTTCCGCCCGGCAACGTCCGACTCATTTTGCCACGATGAATTGCGCTGCCGTTACGACTTCTTGGAGCCCTTCTCGCTCCTCATCGTTTTTCCGTGTCAGCCGGCCCTTTTCGCCGCTCCAGAGTCATACGCATCCCGTGTTTCGGGCGAAGCGTGACCACCGGCTGCAACTCCACCGGATGCCCCGGCACAAGCCTCATGCGCCACGATTGCGCCAGAGTGGCGATGACGAGAACACCTTCCATCCAAGCGAAACCCTCGCCGATGCAGCGGCGAGGCCCGCCGCCGAAGGGGAAGTAAGAGAACTGGGGGCGCGCCTCTTTCGCTTCCGGCGTCCAACGCTCCGGGTCGAAGCGGAGAGGGTCGGGGAAATACCGCTCGTCACGGTGCGTCACGTACTGACTCATGATGACGATGGAGCCGGCGGGCACGCGATAACCGCCGACCTCGTAGTCTTTCAGGGCGCGGCGGCCCAGCACCCAGGCCGGCGGGTACAGGCGCATCGCCTCGGCCAACACCCTCTCCGTGCAACGCAGGCGCGGGAGGTCTCCGACTGTCGGCGCGCGTCCCGCCAGCACCGCGTCAACTTCTTCGTGGAGTCGTTTTTCGACCTCCGGGTGCTGTGAGAGCAGATACCAGGTCCACGTCAGGGCGTTGGCGGTCGTCTCGTGGCCGGCGAGAAAGATGGTCATCGCCTCGTCGCGCAACTGCTCGTCGGTCATCCCGCCGCCGTCGCCCTCTTCGTCCTGTGCCATTATCAGCATCGAGAGGAGGTCGCCGCGATCCGCGCCGCTTTTCCGGCGCTCGTCAATAATTCGATAGATGATCGCGTCGAGTCGTGCGCGCGCCTGTCGGAAGCGGAGCGTGGAGGGCAGCGGCAAACGATCCAGCAGCTCGGCGAACGGCAGCATGAATCTGGTGAATGACACCATCGTGGCGGAAAGCGCCTCGCGCACCTCGTCCGCTTCCCGTTCCGTGTCGGTGTCGAAAAGGGTCTTGCCGACGATGGCGAGCGTCAGGTGCATCATCTCTTGCGACACGTCGAGCGTCTGTCCGTCCTTCCAACGCTCGCGCTGGTGGCGTCGGGCGTAATCCACCATCAGCGAGGCGTAGGAGGCGATGCGCTGCTTGTGGAAAGCAGGTTGCGCGAGCCTGCGCTGGCGGTGGTGGAGCGGGTTCTCGCTGGTCAAAAGCCCCTCGCCCAACAGGCGCTTCGCGCGTTGAAGCCCGCGCCCCTTCATGAAATTCCCGTTGTGCGTGACGAGCACGTCCTTGATGTAGTCGGGGTGGCTGAGCACGAAAAAGCTCTGCGAGCCGTAGCCGAAGTGTGCGATGTCTCCGTAGCTGCGCGCCACGTTCGTCAGGAATCCGAGCGGGTCGCGTGTGAAAGCGAGCAGTGACAGACCTGGGATGAAGCCCTTCGGGCCGGGCGGGTATGATTGCGTGCTCATTTGAACCTCCGTGAGCGGCTCCAGCTCCCCCTTGTCAGCCATTAATAAGAAGGAATTTTGTCCGGTCATAATTAATCAATGCTGGGGCACACCTATCGAGCATCAGTACTACGTCCGACGCAAGATCAATGTGTGTTAATCTCACTTTTCTGAAAGCGACAAACTATTCGGCGCGCCGGCGTGCCGGTTGACGCGGCGCGGCGCTCGGATGTATAAGCAACCTACCGGACGGTCGGTAAGATAGCACTGTGACGTGTGCGCACAATAATGGCGTGCAGCTCACCGCCCTCAATATGGACAAGAATGAAAGCGCAAAACAAATCGGCTTCGACTGACGAGCGCCTGGCTGAAATTTACCGCACGGCGGCACAGATAATTCTACGCAAGGGCTATGATGCCACCTCCGTCAACGACATCGCCAACGCGCTCGGAATGACGAAGGCAGGACTCTACCATTACATCAACGGCAAGAAAGAACTGCTTTTCGACATCATGAATTTCGGGCTGGACGAGCTTGAGGAGGAGGTGGTGACGCCCGCACACGCAATCGCGGACGCGGGCGCGCGGCTCCGCTTCATCATCGGCAGCCACGCGCGGCTGGTGACGAGGGGGCAGGGAGCCATCACGATCCTCGTTGATGAGATCACGGCGCTCACGCCCGCGCAAAACAGAAAAATCACGCACCGCAAGCGTGAGTACTTTGGTCGCCTGCGCGAAGTCCTGAATGAAATCGAGGCGGAAGGCAGGCTGGCCGACGTGAACACGACGGCGGCGGCTTTCAGCCTCCTCGGAATGATTCATTGGCTGTCGCGCTGGTTCCGGCAAGACGGCGCTCTCACGGAGGAGCAGGTAGCGGAAGAGATCGCCAAGATCGCCCTCCACGGGTTGTTGCGCCCCGAATCACGCGCGGCCCAGCGAGGCTTGCAGGTGGTTAAAGACTGAAGTCGTACCGTTTTTGATTTTTGATTGGATAAGGATGAAATCAGACGTTTCCCATTTCAGACTACAGATTTAAAGTTCTTCATCCCCTTCCAATCGCAAATCAAAAATCTCACACCCTAAATTTGTTCATGAACATCCTCGTTTGTCTCAAGCAGATTCTCGATCCGGAGATACCGGCGCGCGACTTCCGCGTTGATCCGGCCAGGCGCGAAGCGGAGCGCGGCTCGGCCAATCTCGTTACAAACATCTTTTGCGAGAACGCGCTCGAAACGGCGCTGCAACTTCGCGAGCGTACTGGCAGCGCGAAGATCACAGTGCTCTCCTACGGTCAGCCTTCCGCCGAAGATGTTCTGCGCAAAGCACTGGCTATGAAGGCAGACGCCGCCGCTCTCATCGTCAACGATGGCAACGCGAATCCCGACCCGCTCACGACCGCGCGCGTGCTCGCCGCCGCGATCCGCAAGCTGGGCACGTTTGATCTGATTGTGGTGGGG
>JACDCM010000434.1 GCA_013817545.1 Gemmatimonadaceae bacterium
GTTGTTTTTGGTCCGCAATCCGCAATCCGCAATCCAGTCCATCCGCAATCCTCCTCTCGCCCATGCTCTCTAAACGTATTCAGCAAGCCGTTTCTCGCCTCGCCGATCTTACGCCACGCCAGATCGTCGCCGAGCTCGACCGCTACATCGTCGGACAAAACGACGCGAAGAAGGCTGTCGCGATCGCGCTGCGCAACCGTTGGCGTCGCCAGCAGGCGCCCGACTCCATCCGCGATGAGATAGCGCCGAACAACATCATTCTGATCGGTCCTACTGGTGTTGGCAAAACCGAGATCGCGCGGCGTCTCGCCAAACTTGCGGGCGCGCCGTTCATCAAGGTCGAGGCGTCAAAGTTCACGGAAGTCGGTTACGTCGGCCGAGACGTGGAGTCCATGGTGCGCGATCTGGTTGAGAGTGCGATTGACATGGTCCGCGGAGAGCGCGAATCCGAAGTTGAGGATCTCGCGCACGAAAAGGTGGATGAGCGAATTCTCGATCTTCTCCTTCCTGCTCCTTCCGACGGTAAGCCAGCCGCCGCACCCGCGCCCGTTCCAGACGGTGCTCCGGGAACGGGTGGACAGCCCGCTCTCTTTGTCGTCTCATCCAGCGGCGAAGTCTCTCGCGAAAACGAGCTCGACGCGACCCAGGAACGGCATCGCCGCACGCGTGACAAGCTCAAGCAGCTCCTGATCGATGGCCAACTCGAGGATCGCGAGGTGGAAGTCGAGGTCACCCGCGCTCAGGGTCCCATGCTCGACATCCTCGCCTCTCAGGGTGCGCCCGAGGGGATGGAGAATTTCACTGAGATGCTGCAGGACATGCTGCCCAAGAAGAAGAAAAAGCGGCAGGTGAAAGTCTCGGAGGCTCGGCGCCTCCTTCTGGAGCAGGAGCTGGAGAAGCTGGTCGATATGGAGGATGTTACCTCGGAGGCGCTGGAGCGGGTCGAAAAGCTCGGCATCATCTTTCTTGACGAGATTGACAAGATCGCTGGAGAGCGGTCAAAGATGGGCGGTCCCGATGTATCACGCGAAGGAGTACAACGGGACCTGCTACCAATTGTCGAGGGCTCGAATGTCCAGACGAAGTACGGAATGGTGAAGACGGATCACGTTCTGTTTATCGCCGCCGGCGCATTTCACGTCTCCAAGCCGAGCGATCTGATTCCCGAGCTGCAGGGGCGCTTCCCAATTCGCGTCGAGCTCAAGCCACTCACCGAGGCCGATTTCGTTCGCATAATGACGGAACCGGAAAATGCGCTCACCAAGCAGTACATCGCCCTGGTGCAGGCCGAGGGTGCGCTTCTGTCATTCACTACCGATGGAATCGCGGAGATTGCGCGCGTGGCGACCGCGGTAAACGATCGGATGGAAAACATCGGCGCGCGCAGGCTTCACACCGTCATGTCGACTCTCCTGGAGGATGTCATGTACGACCTTCCGGACAGAGGAAAGGATCCGATTGCCATCGACGCTGCAGTCGTCACCGACCGGCTCAAGAGCATCGCAGAGGACGAAGACCTGAGGAAGTACATCTTGTAGGATGAATCCCCGTCCTTTGAGCCGAGCAAGGCGCGAGTTCACGTGCAACACGGCCCACACCGAAGTGCGTCGCACTCGGCCCGCTGGTCGTTCAGCTAATCACTGCTAAACTCTCGCTCGCGCATTCCGCTTACCGCTTCATTCCCCTCATTCCTCGTCCTCTCTAATGCCCGCCAGCCAACACCGCGATTTCCTCGCGATCCCGGACTTTTCGCGCGATGAGCTACTCACTCTTTTCGATCTCGCCGAGTCGATGCGCACGGGAGCCTACACCGACAAGCCTCTTGCTGGAAAGTCGCTCGCCATGATTTTCATGAAGCCTTCCACTCGAACCCGGGTCTCATTCGAGGTGGGCGCATGGCAGCTCGGCGGACACGCGCTCTTCCTCTCCCCGCGTGATATCCAGCTTGGCCGCGGGGAGCCGATCGCTGACACGGCACGCGTTCTGTCGCGTTACGTGGATGGAATCATGATTCGAACGTTCGCGCATGAGGAGATTGAAGAACTCGCCCGGCACGCCACGGTTCCCGTCATCAACGGCCTCACAGATCTTCTCCACCCCTGTCAGATCCTCGCTGACCTGCAAACCGTCCGTCAACACCTGGGTGGGTGGGAAGGGAAGAAGATCGCCTGGATTGGCGACGGTAACAACATGGCGAATTCCTGGCTCAACGCAGCCTACCGGCTGGGCTTCGAGTTGGCTATCGCTTGTCCGGAAGGATACGACCCCGACGCAAGCATCCTCGCCCGTGCGCAGAGTGCCACCAAAGTGACCCTGACGCGCGAACCCCATGAAGCTGCCGAGGGCGCGCACGTTATAAATACGGACGTCTGGGCGTCGATGGGGCAGGAAGAGGAACAGAAAATTCGCGAGAAGGCTTTCGCGGGCTACACGGTCGACGGCGCGCTCATGAAGCGGGCAGCACGCGACGCAATCTTTCTTCACTGTCTGCCGGCGCATCGCGGGGAGGAGGTTGCCGCCGAGGTGATCGACGGTCCGCAAAGCCGTGTCTGGGACGAGGCTGAGAACCGCCTGCATATTCAGAAGGCCATCATGGCTGTATTGATGGGATAGCAGGTGCTGGTCCGGGAGGAGACGATGGGTGCTTCAGGCCGACTTTACCAGCAGCTCAGCCTCAGCTACTTCAAGCTCGGCGACAGCTGCTTCCCGCGCGGCATTTTCAATCTGCGCAAGAAATGCGGCGATCACATAGCCGGCGCCTCCACGCGTCCGAATATCGCCGGGCGCCGCGCCGAGGTAGCGCTGGCACATGTTGCGAAACGCGCTACCTGACGGGAACTCGAGTGCCGCCGCGACACTATCAGCGCTCCGCTCGGGATCCTCGAGCATACGCGCGGCGACGATAAGCCTTCCCCAGGCGAGCAACGGCTGTGGGCTCGGAAATCCGGCTTGCTGGAGACGCTCTGCGAGCACTTTTCTGCGAACACCAAGAATGCGGGCCAGACTCGCGGACGAAAGACGTTGGTGAGCTCGCGTCGTCGCAAGAAGCGTCGCGTCTCGGACGGTAGGCTTCACGGCGCCGATGGCGCGCCTCAGCGTGTCGGTCAGGCCACGCGCTTCGGCCTGGTCGATTAATGCCTGAAAGCGGCGTGGCTGGTCGTCGTGATCCGCGACGACCAATCCGTCCAGTCCGAATCGGCCCAACTCAAATAGATGCTGAGGTGTCGCCGGTGACGCGAGGTAGATGACGACAGTCACGGATGGAAATCGCCGCTTTATCAGTCGGAGCTCGTCGAAAGCCACCTGGTCGGTCGAGCCCACGTACGGGTCTATGATCGCAGTGGCCACTGCCTTTCGCTCGCACGTATTCATTAACTGCGCCCAGCTCTCGCATGTGAGCACGTCGTAGCGCTCGCCAATGGCCGCACGCAGGCGCATGAGTCTTGGCGGATTTGGAACG
>JACDCM010000435.1 GCA_013817545.1 Gemmatimonadaceae bacterium
ATGTGAAGATGTCCAAGTCGCTGGGCAACGGCATCGATCCGCTGGACGTCGTGAGCTTGTACGGTGCTGACGCGCTGCGCTATACCGTTATCGCGGGGATGGGAATGGGCGCGGACATCATTCTCGATCCAAACGACCTGGAGAAGTCGTTCACTCCCGGGAGGAACTTCGCGACCAAGCTATGGAATATCGGCCGCTTCCTTTTGCACAACATTGGCTCGGATCCCCTGCCGGCACTTGCGGACATCGACCAGTCGCGACTTTCGCGCGCCGATCGCTGGATTATCGCGCGCCTCCACGATGCGATCGTCGAATGCGACGCGGCGCTTGGACCCGCAAAGCCCTCGGGTGACGGAACGTGGCGGCCCGAACAACGGTACGAGGGTTTGCGGCTGAACGAGTATGTGGAGACGGCGCGCCGCTTTGCCTGGAATGAATTGGCGGACTGGTATGTCGAGTCTGCCAAAGGACGGCTCACTGACGGTTCTCCGGATCGCGAGATCGCGCGCACGGTCCTGCTACACGTCTTTGATCAGGCGTTGCGCTTGCTGCATCCCGTGGTTCCGTTCATCACGGAAACTCTCTGGCAGCGACTTCCCGGTCGCGCGAATGGACAGTCTCTGGCTCTAGCCGAGTGGCCGCGAGCCACGACTCCGATAGCAAGTGACGCGGACTCATTCAACCTCGAGCGGTCCATGGTCAGCGCGATCCGCCAAATCAGGGCCGAGTACAACGTGGCTCCCGGCAGGCAGATCGATGCCGTCATCGTGAGAAACTCCGGAATGGATTCAGTTGCCCTCGCTGAAATCACGGACACCGTTGGCCGTCTCGCCAAGGCGCGCGTGAGCACCGCGTCACATCCACCCGAGGGGGCCGCGGCACACGCGCTCGTGGGCGAAGGCTGGGACATTGTCGTTCCGCTTGCCGGAGCGGTGGATGTCGGCCGGGAGTGCGCGCGGCTTCGCTCTGAGCTTGCCCAGCTATCTTCGCAGCTCGATACGCTGACCCAGCGCCTTTCGAACGAGCGATTTATCGCGCGCGCCCCCGCCACCGTCATCTCCGCCGAGAAGGAAAAGCAGCGGGACTGGGCCGCGCGGCGAGATCAACTGACGAGCAAGATCGAGAATCTGTGCGCCGACTCCTGATCCTCGCGGCTGCGCTCGGCTGCGCTTCTCAGGGATTTCCACCTGGCGGGCCGGAAGACAAGGCTGCTCCAGCTCTTCTGTCTACATCGCCCGACAGCGGTTTGGTGAACACGAGGCCGAGCAAGTGGGCAGTTTTCAAATTCGACGAAGTCATCAGTGAGCGGCCGCAAGGCGCGGCCACGCTCGATATGCTGGTGCTTATTTCGCCCAGAGACGGCGCGCCGCGCGTCGACTGGCGCCGCTCCTCAATCGCGGTCCGGCCCCGGCGCGACTGGAAATCCAATACCGCCTACACAATCACGATTCTGCCAGGCATTTCGGATTTGCGAAACAATGTGCGGCGTGAACGCTCCACCATCATCTTCGGAACTGGCGCGGTCATTCCCGCTACGAGTATTTCTGGAGTGGTGTTCAATTGGGTTGAAGGGAGGCCTGCGGTGGCTGCAATCGTGGAAGCCATCGCGGCTGATAGCACGACATACGTCGCTGTTGCAGACTCGACCGGACGTTTCGCTCTTCTGCACGTAACTCCCGGCGTGTACAGGCTTCGCGGATTCCTCGATGCAAACAGCAACCGCGCTCTCGACGAAAGGGAGGCCTGGGACAGCTCGACAGTTACCGTCAGCGACAGCGTTCGCAGTGACATCTATGCCTTTCAGCATGACACTGTGGGACCGCGCATCTCCACTGTAGATGCGAGGGATTCCCTTACACTTCGCGTCACTTTCGACAAGCCGATTGATTCGCGCCAGACGATCGATATCGCGATGTTCAGCCTGAAAGGCGCCGACTCGTTAGCCGTCCCGATCGTTCTTGCGCGTCCCGCCCTGGAGTACGAGCGAGCTCGGGCTGATTCCGCCGCTGCTCTCGATTCAGCCGCTCGAGCCAGAGATCCGATCTCTCGGGCTCGGCAGCCACTTCCTGGCGCGCGTCAGGCTGCCGCGGATTCGGTCGCGGCCAATTTGCCGAAGCTCACGCGGCCGGTTCCGACATCCGAAGTGATCCTGCAGGTATTCCCGCCCCTCCGTGCTGGCGCTTTCTACCGTTTGACAGCGCAAGGGGTTCGCGGCCTGCTTGGCGCCACCCAGACAAGCGAGCGATCCTTGACGGTACCCAAGGCGCCCGTTGCTCCCCCCACTCCCGCCGACAGCTTGCGCCAGGCTCAGCCGCCGGCACGCCCACCGATTTTGTGATGGATCGGCGGCGCGCGCTCCCGAGCGTTAACGCGCTGCTCGTGAGTCCTGCGTTACAGTCGCTTTTCACACTGGCGACACGCTCCGATGTGACGGCCGCGGTTCGATCCGCCATCGACAATGCCCGACTGGAGCCTGACAACGCACCCGCCGGTGATAGCGAGTGGGCAGCTGCGGTGCAGCTTGCGCTGGACTCCCGCCGCCGGCGATCGTTGCGCCGTGTGCTGAATGCAACTGGCGTCGTGCTGCACACGAACATCGGAAGAGCGCCCCTCCCACGCGCCGCCATCGAGGCGATTCGTGAGGTAGCCGAGGGGTACTGCAATCTCGAGTACGATATCGAGCTGGGCGAGCGCGGCAGCCGCTACACACACTGCGTTTCTCTGCTACGAGAGCTCACCGGCGCCGAGGACGCCCTGGTGGTCAATAACGGCGCGGCTGCGCTGGTGCTGGCCCTGAATACATTCGCTGAGGGCGCGGAAGCGATCGTTTCTCGCGGTGAGCTCGTGGAAATCGGTGGAAGCTTTCGCGTGCCCGATATCATGGCCAGGAGTGGTGCCCGCCTCGTTGAGGTCGGCACAACCAATCGCACACACCTGGACGATTACAAGCAGGCGCTTTCTCAGCGAACGGGCGCGATCGTGAAGGTACACCGGAGCAATTTCACGATCGCGGGGTTCGTGGCCGAAGTGGAAGTTCGCGAGCTCGCACCATTGGCGGTTGAGGCGAGCGTGCCGCTCCTGCATGACCTCGGAAGCGGTTTGCTATTCCCACTGGACAAATACGGCCTGGTTGGAGAGACAGTTTTAGCGCAGTCGGTTCGGGATGGTTCGACTGTGGTGACGGCGAGTGGCGACAAGCTGTTGGGCGGTCCACAGGCTGGGCTCGCCATAGGCAGCGCGGCCGCGATTGCACGAATGCGCCGTAACCCACTTACACGTGCGTTGCGCGTGGACAAGCTCACGCTCGCGGCGCTGGAAGCTACGCTTGCACTGCACCGCGATCCGGAGACCGCCGTTCGCGAAATACCCGCACTCGCGATGCTGACGGCACCCGTGGACGCTATTCGCGCTCGAGCGGTGATTTTGCGCGACCAGATTTTTCTCGCCGGTGTTCCATTGG
>JACDCM010000436.1 GCA_013817545.1 Gemmatimonadaceae bacterium
CGCGCATTGGAGGATTTTCGGGTGCGGCCGAGAGGGGTAAAGGATGCGCTGGCGCGCGCACTCTCCAATGAGGACTCCGCCTTTGCCGCCACCAGGTGGAGCGACGCACTGTCAGCCAATCGCTCGGCGCCCACCTATGGGGGACTGAAGTTCGGATCTCGATTAGTGGATTCCCGAGCGGCGTGGGTAGCTCGCTCTCCAGACCAGGCGTTCCGGCCGATCGCCCGGATTGGCGGCAAGGCGGGGTGGTATTACGGCAACCGGCTCTGGCGGCTGCGAGGAGCGCTCGATTGGCTCGTGGGAGGACCGGGGATGCGACGCGGCCGCCGCGATCCCGAGGCGCTTGTACCCGGGGACACATTGGACTTCTGGCGCGTTGAAGCCGTGGAGCCCGGTCGTCTTCTTCGCCTGGCGGCAGAGATGCGAGTTCCGGGACGCGCGTGGCTTCAGTTCGAAGTTACCGGTGAGCGCGGCGGAAGTCTGATCCGGCAGACCGCGCTTTTCGACCCGGTAGGACTCGCGGGACTTATCTACTGGTATGCGCTCTGGGTCATACACCAGCTGGTTTTCGCCGGAATGCTGCGGAGCATCGCCAGGGAAGCTGAGGCCGGCGGGGATGTTGGTGCATGAGTAAATGATCGACGACCTCCGAATCCACCACGGCAAGGAGCCTCCGCCCCGGAGCGGCGGCGACTTCGTTCTCTACTGGATGCAGACCACTCAGTGCGCGCAGCACAATTTCGCGCTCCAGTTTGCGATCGAGCACGCCAACCGGCTTCGGCTTCCGGTTTTGGTTTACCACGGGCTACGGCACGATTATCCGTGGGCGAGCGACCGAATTCATTCATTCATTCTCGAGACGGTGGTTGACCTGTACCGCGATTTCGAGGCTCGCGGGATACAGTACACGTTCTATCTGGAGCGGACCGGGGACGACGCCAAAGCTCGGCGCGAAGCCGGGAAACCATCCCCTCTCGTGGAGCTGGCAAACCGAGCTGCTCTGGTGGTGACGGACTTCTTTCCCACTTTCATCGTGCCTCGCCAGATAAAGGCTCTCCGCTCCAAGGTCGATACGCCGGTGATCGCGGTGGATTCGTGCACTGTCGTGCCAATGAAATGTTTCGACCGCGAGCATGGGTCAGCGGTCGGCTTCCGACCGAGGCTCATGGAGGCGCTCCCGAAATTTCTGCAGCCATTCGAGAACCTGGAGCCCAGTGTTCGGCGTCAGGTGGAGGTTTGCTTCGAGGCAGTTCGCCCCGCGGAAGAAGGCATACCGGCTTTGGTCGCCTCCTGCGACATAGATCACACGGTGCCACCGGCGCGTGCGTTCCGCGGCGGGCCGAGCGCAGCGTTGAGACGGCTGGATCACTTCGTGTTGACCGGGCTGCCACGTTACGCGGACGAGCGTGGCGATCCCAATGAAGACGCCACCAGCATGCTGTCTCCGTACCTCCACTTTGGAAACATTTCCCCTCATGAAGTGCTACTGAAAGCTCGCGAAGCGGGGTCCGCCGCGCAGTTCGACAAGTTCCAGGACGAGCTCCTCACCTGGCGAGAGATTTCCTACAACTTCGTTTTTCACAACAAGCGTCACCGTACTGTCGAGGCCATTCCTGTATGGGCGCGCGAGGAATTGCGAAAGGGTGAGGCCGATCCTCGTCCAGTGCTGTACACCGAGGAAGAGTTGGAGTTGGCGCAGACCGGCAACGAGCTGTGGAACGCGGCCCAGCGTGCCTACTTGATAGATGGGTGGATGCACAACTCGCTGCGCATGCTCTGGGGAAAGGCGGTGCTGCAGTGGACTCCGAATGCCGAAGAGGCGCTGAGACTGATGGAACACTTCAACAACAAATATTCGCTCGACGGCCGAGACCCGAATAGCTATGGTGGAATCCACTGGATCTTCGGAAAATTCGACCGGCCATTTTACAGACGGCCGATCTACGGCACGGTGCGCTATCAATCCCTCAAGGCAGCAGAGAAGAAATTCGACGTGGCGAAGTACGTGAGGCGGTACTCCGCAACGGTAGGTTAAAGGCTGGCAAATCGAGCGGGACGGGGACCGGCAACCTGCCTTATCACGAGCTTGCAGGCCTAAACCTTTTTCGCTGACCGCCTCCGCGCCCCGCCTCCCTCATCGCGGTGGCTGCCGGCACGCCGCATCTCACCTAGGTGCGTGACCGGCATTAATCTTCCAAACGCTTTCTCCAAATTTCGCTCAGATCGTTTCTCACGCTTCCCAGGTCCACATGCGCCTGATCGCACCGCACATCTCCGGTTTGCTGGCTCTCGCCCTCGCCTCTTCGGTCGGCGCCCAGGTCCTCCCGCCAATCCCGGCGACTCCGGATTCGGCGCTGGATCCTGTGAGGGCGCTGGTCGAACGTCTGGATCTCGAGAAGTACAAGGCGACCATCAAGGGTCTCACACAATTCGGCGACCGGCGTCAGGGCACCGATAGGAACCGTGCGGCCGTGGACTGGATCGAGGCGCAGCTAAAGAGTTATGGCTGCCCTACCGAGCGGCTCACATATGAATATCCACCCCCGGAACCAGCGGTGTCGACGGCAACACGTCCCAGGCCTGCCAACCGAATCGCTAATCAGTCTGTTGGCGGTGGCCGGATGCGCGGCGTCCGAACGCGCACTGGCGTCAATTCCGACTCCCTCCTGCAGCCGGATTCAACGCTGCGCGCGTTGAACGCACAACCCACAACGCCGGGCACTCGCGAGCAGGTGTACTGCACCAAAGTCGGCGTGACGAATCCGTTCGAGATGTACATCATCGGCGGTCATATGGATGGACATGGCTGGGGGGAAGCGGCGAATGATGACGGCTCCGGCAGCGCGATCGTGATGGAGCTCGCTCGCATTTTCAGCAGTCCTGATGTGAAAACGGAGCGCTCCATCCGCTTCGTCCTGTGGAACAACGAAGAGACGGGTCTCAACGGAGCCCGCGCTTACGTAGCGCAGCGTGACTCGCTTCAGGGTAAGGAATGGCCGACGGCGTCAGGCAAGTATCCCGAGCCGAAATGGCTCGGAATGATTCAGCATGACATGATGCTTTTCGATCACGGCATGCCAGATGCCGAGGGCAGTGTCAGCTGGGAACAGCGTCCCGAAGCCGACGTCAACATCGAGTTCCAGTCGAGCTCGAAGTTCGCGGCGGAATCGCAGAAGCTCGCCTGGATGCTCGCCACGGCAAACGAGAAGTATGCGACGGATCATCCGGCGGCCGTTGGCCAGCATATGACCAACACAGACTCGACCCCGTTTCAGGATCTGGTTGCCGCCATCAGCCTGCGCGAGAATGAACGCGGCGCGCAGATCGGCGCGGGCTGGGATCCGCACTGGCACCAGCCGACGGACATGTTCTCCACGTTCAGCGACGAGGATTTTCGGCTGGGGTTGAACGCCGCGCAGACGACGCTGAGCGCGGTTGCGCAGCTTGTCGGTGCGACTG
>JACDCM010000437.1 GCA_013817545.1 Gemmatimonadaceae bacterium
TACTCGATCGTGTGCTTGAGGAAGTGGAGCGGATTCCGGCTGTAGAGGCGGCGAGTGTGGACGGTTGCGCGCCGTTGACAGTGCAATGCGCGAGCGCACCGCTGTACATCGTGGGCCGGCCGTGGGAAAAGACAACGGATGCGCCAACCGTGCTCCGGCACTATGTGGCGCCAGCTCACTTCAAGACCCTCGGCGTTCCCGTCGTGCGCGGACGCGGAATCGCTGCGAGCGACCGCGCTGGACAGCCGCGCGTTGTCGTCATCAACGAAGCAGCCGTGCAGAAGTTCTGGCCAAACGAGAATCCGATCGGACAACGTGTTTGGTTCGATGGGGCATTAGCGTTCGGCAGTCCGGATTCGAGCGCCGAGATTGTCGGAGTCGTCGGTAACGTCACTTACCGGCCGCTGGATGAGAACCCCATCCAGCCCGACTTCTTCACGCCGTATGCGCAGTTCACCTATCCAACGCGCATGCTGCTCATACGCACGCGCGGTGACCCGCTGGCGGTCATTCCGGAGGTAGGCCGCGCAGTGCGTCGCGTCGATCCCACCCTGGCGCTGTTCGACGTGAAGACGATGGAGGATCGCGCGCGCACATCGTGGTCCAAGCAGCGTTTTCAGACCGTGCTGCTCGGGACCATCGCGGCCATTGCCCTGTTGCTGGCCGTAGCCGGCGTGTATGCGGTGACGTCCTATTTCGTGGCGAGCCGCGCGCGCGAAATCGCGGTACGGATGGCGCTCGGGGCAAACGACACACAGATCGTGCGCGCCTCGCTGGCGCAGACGGCACAACTTGGACTCGCGGGCGCCGGCGGCGGAGTTCTTGGTGCGCTCGCGGTCAGCGGTGTCATACGCGCGATGCTGTATGATACAAGCCCGTTCGACCCCGCCGTTTTCGCCGGAGTGACGGCGACACTGGTCATGGCGTTGCTCGCGGCGAGTTACCTCCCGGCGCGTCGCGCGCTGCGAGTCGACCCTGCCAAGGTGTTGCGTAATGAGTAGCGCCGCTTGCGAAACGGGGAAGCATCGTGCCCGTGAAGCGAGATAACTATGACGATCCGAATCACAACCGGCGCACTCGTCCTGCTCACCTTCGGAGGCCCCGACGCTGGGACGCCGGCCCACAGAGAGCGGGACACCATTCGCCTCGTGGCTCGATTGCGTGTCGCTCGCGCGGCGGCGACGGCGACCACGATTGCCGGAGACCGCGTCCTCATCGCTGGCGGTATGGCCGAGGGTGGTGCTGCGGTGCGCAGCTACGAAGTGTTCGGCGCGAGAAGCAATACTGTCGTGACCGTCGGCGACATGGGGGAACAGCGCGTCGGGCACACTGCGACGTTCCTGCCCGATGGACGGGTGCTCGTGATCGGTGGATACAATGGGGCGTATCTGAAATCAGCCGAAATCTTCGACCCGCGTTTGGGTCGCTTTGCGCCGGCGGGCACCATGCGTGAAGGACGAAGCGGGCATACGGCAACGCTGCTCCGCGATGGCACCGTTCTAGTAGCGGGCGGAATCGGCGACGGCTGGACGTTTCTTTCATCCTCAATTCTCTACGACCCACGAACGGCCCGGTTCACACCGGCTGGGCCGATGGGATCAGCTCGCGAATCGCACACGGCAACGTTGCTGCTGGATGGTCGCGTTCTGGTGACCGGCGGGCATCGCGGCCGACGGGAACGAATCATCGTCTATGCGTCTACTGAGATCTTCGAGCCGGCGCGAGGGAGGTTCGTCGCCGGGCCCACACTCGGCACCATGCGACACAAGCACGATGCGGTGGCGCTCGCCGACGGACGCGTGCTCATAATGGGAGGCTCAGACCCACGCGATCGGACGCGATCTGCGACGACAGAGATCTACGATCCGTCCTCGAATGCGATCACAGCCGGTCCAGCGATGCGCTTGGCGCGATACAAGTTTCGCGATACCGCACTTCGCTTGCGCGACGGACGGATTTTGGTCGGCGGCGGGGGGCGGTACGCGGAGGTGTTTGACCCGAAAGCCAACGCGTTCAGTACAGTCAACGGAGACCTCGGGCGTGACTACGCGTTTGCCAGCTCTACGCTACTCTCGAACGGCGAGGCGCTTGTCGTCGGCGGCTACGATGACTCGATGCGAAACAGCAGCGGGATCTGGCGCTTTCACGAATGAACGTGGGCGAGCATTCCGTCCCCGGACGCCGTGCCCCGCGAGTTTATGGCGCGCGAATCTGGAGATTCTGGTTATCGGGCGCGAAGTCGGCGATCTGATTGTTGTTGCCCGCGCCAACGCGTGGCCAGAAGTTGGCTGTATAGCGCGCCGTGCTGAAACCCTTCGACGGAAGCAAAGTGGCCGAAACAGTGATGCGGAGTGTGTTACCGGAGACGACCACGTTACCTGCGGCCAGCGTAGTGCTCGTGGGCGGCGCCGCCGTCAGGTCCGTCACCGTCCCGGTACCATCGGCTCGACCGACTACGACCAGGTCGAAGTGCACGCCAGTGGCAATGTCGCCGAACCGTGGCGTGCCCTGCCCGCGATCTACCCCCCAAACGAACAGGGCACCCGGCGTCGTGCCAATCGTCCCCGCCAGGGTGCTCGTGAATACGAAGTTCGTCCCGTCGTAAGTCACTTCAGCGCGCCGCACATCGAGATCGGCGCCGGCTGGGCCGGTGTAGCTGGGGAGGATATCGTTGGCCGCGTCCTGCACTACGAACAGCGAGCCGGGACCGGTCACATCGTCGTCGTCGTCATCGTCGTCGCTACATGCGCTGAACGCGATGAGCACGCTCAGGAGGGCGGGCACCACCCAGGCCCGCGATGCGCGACGGCCAGCTGACCTGGGAATCGCTGTGGGAATAAGTTGCATTTTGTGCCCCTTTATTAGTATGAACTGGCGATCCAACGATTCTCCCATCACGACGAGGTCTGCGGTACTCCGCCTGCTTTTGCTGGCGTCCTGGCCGGCGCCGACGTCAAGGACATCATAGTAAAGTTTCGTGGCGCGTCACTTGTCGCGGAGGCGCTCGCCCTCGCTCTTCGTCGTCCTGAACGTCACATCTTCGTTGAGGCCGAGCGCTTCCTGCACCTGCGGCGATGAACCTTGCGGCGCGCGTCCGAGTCCCATGCGATGCTCCGCCACTTGAGTTTCAGGTCAGCCACGAGATGGGCCGAGGCCACGTAGCCATACGCGCGCCACCGCCCCGGTTCCACTTGACCTTTGGCCGCCACGTGCGCGGTGAATGCGTCGGCCCATTCGTCGAAGGTGAAATCTACTCTGGGGTGTGCTCGAGCGCCATCGCCTTCTCGGGATCCTTGTGATCGATCAGTTCTTCGCGCGGGTTGCCGCCGTTCGCGCAGACGAGGCGGTCGAACATCAGCTTGAGGTTGGATGTGGGCCCGTACCAGTTGTGCGGCCCGATGATCGCCCACGCGTCAGCCAGGTCGAGCCGCGCGTAGAGATCGAGGTTCCAC
>JACDCM010000438.1 GCA_013817545.1 Gemmatimonadaceae bacterium
ACCTGATCAATGATCCCCAGGTGCAAACCTACCTCGTGGCGCACGCTGGGCCTAATATCACCTTGCCTGTGCCCTGGGACGCGACGGGGCTGGCGCGCCACGAGGCGCTGTTTAGGGCGCTGGCCGATCATCAAGTGCCCAATGCGGCACAGGGCGGAGCGATGGTTCGATTCGCCGATCACCCGCTGGTGACCGGCATGCCGGCCTGGCCCATGGGGATGAACGGCATTCGTGATGTCTGCCAGGTCGCCGGTCGCTGCCCGGCGCTGAGTTCGGTACCCAACTACTCTCGCCAGGCGCTGACCAGCGGCATTCTCCGCTCGCTCCACGTGGTAGTGGATCAATTCCCCAACCAGTTTCATTACGTCCCACTCTTTCGGATCAGCGACAACACGGCATCGCCGCCGCTGGATGTACATCTGCTGGCTGCGATCAAGCAGGATTTCTTCAATGGCTCGGGGCCGCCGCAGATGGGACTCTATCAGGAGAACCTGAGCTGCCAGGGACCCAACGCCGCTGGCGCCCCAGCCCTCTTTCAGGAGCAGAACAACACCTACACCATGATCCAGGCGCTCCAGTCGTGGCTTACGCTCCAACCCTACAATAGCCCCGGCTCGACAGACCCCTGTCTGGTGACCACAGTCCCCAACGACCGCACGACGGCAATCAGCGGGCCTGAAGTGGGTATTCAGCACGCCTATCAGACCTTCGGCGTCCGCTATTTTGAGATCTACCTGAGACCTGCTGCATCCGGGATTTGCCGACGAGTTTGAGCTATGGAGCAATATTCTCAACGACACCCCAACGCCAACCCCTACGCCTACGCCAACTCCCACTCCGACGCCGACACCGACTCCCGCGCCTGCCCCCGTAATACTCACGGAAGAGAATACGGAACGCGCCATCGCGCTCGATTCCGTGACCATGATGCGCGGCCCTTTTCCGGTCGTTACCACGCACAACTTCAGCGCGGATCAGCGCACGCGCGTCATGCTCTTTGCCATAAACGTGGAGTTGTCGCCGGGCGAGCCTGTTTCAGTCGTCACCGTGCAACTCGTAGACGCGCAACAGACGGTCTATCCGTTGACGGTCGAAGCCGTCGAAAAAGTGCCGGGCTTCGATTGGCTGACGCAGATCGTGGTCAAGCTGCCTGACGAGTTGATGAACACGGCGGGCGACCTGCGCGCCAGCATTCGGCTACGCGGAGTTCCCAGCAACAATCCCGTCATCGGCATCAGGTTGGCGGCTGCGCAGAGCGAGTTCCAGAATCCCCGAAAGGTGGAGATTCAAGGCTACAGCGGGTCTGCGATGGAACCTTTCATCTCCTGCGACGGGCGCTACCTCTTCTTCAACAACAGCAACGCGCCGGCTTCTGAGACGGACATCTTCTACGCCGAAAGAGTAAGCGAAGATGCTTTCCGGTTTTTGGGCAAGGTCCCCGGTTTGAATGCGCTGCCACCAACGCTGGACGGAGTGCCGAGCATCGATGACGCGGGGAATCTCTTCTTCGTCTCATCGCGCAGTTATGACACCACGCTTTCCACGCTCTACTTAGGCGTGTTCCGTGATGGACAGCTGAGCGAAGTGGGGCTTGGGGCGGGCAACTTCTCGCGCCAGCAACCGGGCTGGCTGACGATGGATGCAGAGATCAATCGGGACGGCAGTCTGCTTTACTTTGCCAACGCCCGTTTCACTGGCGGGCCGGTTCCGGCGGAGGCAGACCTGGGTGTGGCCCGCCGCAGCGGCGACGGTTTCCAGGTGACGACGGATTCGGGCGATCTCTTCCGCGACGTGAACACAGGCGCGCTCGAGTACGCGCCTTCCACCTCGCGGGACGGATTGGAACTCTATTTCACTCGCTTCGACGGCTTAGTCCCGGTGATCTTGAAGGCAAGGCGAGTAACCACTTCAATGGTCTTCGGTCCGCCGGAGCCTGTCAGCGCGATTAGCGGTTTCGTGGAAGCGCCATCAATCTCTTGTGATGGAAGCGCTCTTTACTACCACCGCAAGGACGGGGCGGCGTTCTCGATCTATCGTGTGACTCGGATTGTCTGAAACATCAGTCCCAGACCTCGACCCATAAAGGCTGGCCGAGCGTTAACGCGTCATTTGCGCGACGGTAATGTCGTCATGATTGCAGCGTGTAAAACGATCATCACAAACCCGCCGACAAGTGGAACGACCAGCCCCGCGCGCAACGCGCCATAGTGAGATGATGCGAGTCCGACGAGCCAGGGGAACACGGCCGCACCTAATCCAGCCAGGACAAATAGGGTACCAGTGAGGCGACTCGCGTCCTGCCCGAATCGCTCAGTGAAGAGCGCGATGGTAGTGGGAAAGACGGGAGCTAGGCCGAGTCCCGTAAGACCTACTCCAATCAGGACAGGCGCTATTGTCGTACCCAGAAGTATAACGACCAAGCCGCCCACGGCGACAAACATACCGAGGAGCACCATGCGGGTTTCGCGTACACGTCGAAGGACAAACGGGGCTGCGGCCCTGCCCGCCAACAAACCCGCCCAGAAGAGTGACGGTGCCACCGCCCCGGAAAGTTGGGACGAGGGGTCGAGGCGTTGGACGTATGAGGCGATCCAACCTCCTGTGGCCGATTCCGTCCCGATGTTCACAAAAACCAGCGCGGCTGTGAGTAGCGCGTACGGAGTCATCCATAGGCGGATAGCTCCTGAACTCGTTGCCTCTCCGGCTTTCACAGCGACGGGGAGAAGGACGGTGCTGCGCCCGATCAAGATGCCGACTGCGATCAAGGGGGCAGCCACACAGAGTAGCGCGACTGTGAGTCCGACGGTGCGCGAAAGCATGGGGACCAGCACGGGGCCGCTGACCGCCCCGACACCCCAGGCAAGGTTTAAGAGGTTAAGCGCCGCCGCGCGTCGACCGATATTAAGTTCCGAGATCAGCAGATTAATCGTGGGGATGGTGAGTCCAAGTGACAGGCCCGTCCCGGAAATTGACAACAGGCCCACCACCCAAGGCTCGAAGCCGAGGCAAGCCGTGCTGGCCGCCATCAACCCGAAGCCCGCTATCAACAGCGGCAAAAACCCAAACCGCTTGATGAGCAGGCCGGACAACGCCGAGCCCACGATAGCGCCAGCGGACTGCACGAGAAAAAGAGAGCCCGCACCAGCGTCGTCGAGCCGCCAGCGGGTTGACAGCAGGGGGAGAATCGGGCCGAGCAAGGTGTTGACGACGCCTATCAGCACGAACCCGACGTGAAGCAGCCGGACGAGCCGCTTTGCGCGTGGCGACCCTGCGATTAATTCGTGGCTCTGCCGCATGAGATTCACGCTCGCAAGTTTCGGGTGATACGCCTCGGCGGTGCAAAGTTAATAAGCGGCGGTCAGGGAGAGGGCGCCGCCCTCATGGTTGGCGGCGACAGGGTTTCGAAGGTTCAACCTCTCCAAGTGAAGCGG
>JACDCM010000111.1 GCA_013817545.1 Gemmatimonadaceae bacterium
CGCCACCACCGCGCCGGAAGTCCACACAAGGCTCAGCGCGAGTGCCGCAGTGAGAATGGACCGCCGCGTGACGTGACTTCGAACCCCGATGTCCTCTCCCGCCAAGCGGCGAATTCTCCGTTCCAGCAAGTCGTGCCGCTGAAAGCCGACCGACAATTCCGGCAATGGTCGGTGTGTTCCCCAGCTCGCCAAGGCCAGAATCGCGGAGGCCAACACCAGCGGTTGGCCACGAGCGGCGTGGTCGTCCGCCAGAATCTCCGCTTCGTCGCCCACGTCGTCAGCCAGCCTGCGCAAGGCTGGAATCCAGAAGAGCGTGCGCGCCAGCAAGCGAAGCAGGAAAATTCGCAGCGGGTCGCGCCGTTCGAGATGCATGCGCTCGTGGGCGACCACCGCGCACAGCTGGCTTTCAGTAAGCCGTTGCGGCAGTTCCTCAGCCAGGTATATGCGCGGTTGCACGAGGCCGGCTGTAAAGGCGGGGTTGGGCAAGTCGCGTACAATGCGAATCCTTGAGAGACTTACCCCGGCGTCCAAAGCGCTGCGGCCAAAGACATCGTTTGGTGACGGCAGCCGCTGGTCGAGCGACGCAAGCGAGTCTTTTGCCGACCGCCACGCGCGCAGGCGGTCCCACAAGGCATACAAAACACCGCTCACAATGATAAAATGGAAAAACTTGTGGACTGGAAGCAGAAGCATGTGCAGCGCCGTAACACAGAGCGCGCCAATATGGTCGATTCCAGACAGCAACTCGGCCGCGCCCAACTCATAGATGTGATGCCCGTAAACCGGCCCTGTGCCCAGGATGAGAAGCAAGCAGATGCCGAGCAGCGTTGCGCGGCGATGAGACTGCTCGCCGAGTGAGAATACCCGCTTCCGGTATCCGATCACGGCTTCTCCTGCTCCTTCAACTTTCTCCGAATCAGGCGCCCCAACTCCGCCAGCTGTTCGGGATCGTGCTCGGCGAGCACGTCCACCAGAGATGTCGCCACCGCTTCGGGCCCCAGCGAGAGAACCCCGGCGATTACTCGCCGCGTTGCCAGAGCACGAAACGCGTCCTCGGTCAAACGCGCGGAGTAGTGGTACAGGCCATCACGCCGGTCTCGCGTCAGCAATCCCTTCGCTACCAGCTTGTTCAACACCGTGATAACCGTGAGGAGCGCAACATCATGTTCGTCGATCACCCGCTCGTAGACGACGCGCGCCGGAGCCGGCTTGGCCAGCTCCCATACCGTGCGCATGACACGAGCCTCCAGATCGCCCAGCACCTTGGCGAGTCCTTCCGCGGAGAGGCGGACCGTGTCCTGCAAGCGTGGCGCGTGCGACGGAGCCCGAGGTTGTTTTCGACCGGAACTCACGTATCGGCTCCTGGTCGAGAGGAGGTGGATGGTGCAAAGAGCATTCTATCCTCTCGACCGCTCGAGCAGGACCAACATCAGGAGTCCGAGCACCACGAGAAGTTCTTCATCCTGGCTGAGCACGGTGAGCCGCTCGATCGTGTACCGCCCCTCGAATAATGCCGGACGTTTTATCAACCGCAGCATTGGAGTATCGCTGCCAACTCGCGTTACGCGGTATGCCGGATGAAAGGCGTAACCCGCGAGCAGCCCGACGACGGGAATTTCGCCCAGTACTCCATCAATGATCTTGATCCACGGATTCTCCTCCCGGACGACGAAGAGCG
Source organism: Gemmatimonadaceae bacterium (assembly GCA_013817545.1). Classification (GTDB taxonomy): domain Bacteria; phylum Gemmatimonadota; class Gemmatimonadetes; order Gemmatimonadales; family Gemmatimonadaceae; genus JACMME01. The sequence goes on from JACDCM010000111.1 coordinate 1,679, forward strand.
GTTGACCCCCGCGGTGGATCTCATAGTGAGCCTTCCAGAATGATCGCATGCCCTGACGCTGCAAGACGCCCAACGGACTCCCACCAACATCTTCTATGTGATACTTCGCCGAGATGTCGAAGACGCGATCCGCGGCAATGCGATACAATGCACGCGTCTGCGCCACATCTCCGAAAACGGTGACGGCTTCCTTGAGTTTGAAAGCCTTCTGCCTGACATAGGCCACGATCCCCCCGCTTGGCTCAGTGACGGAGATCTGCGGCGCGAGAGCTATGGTCTTGAATCGGAGATCGAGAGGGAAATCCATGGTAATAGGATAGCGGGGGGACAAGGGACAAGGGACAAGGGACAAGGGACAAGGGACAAGGGACAAGAAATGAAGCGGACGCCTTCGATATCGCGCAGCCTTTCCCATCCAGCTAAAGCTGGCTGGGAAGTGCGGTGCGTCAGCGACGCAAATCTGTGGAGCAACCTAATGTTACCTGCCGCTTCCCGCTTCCCGCTTCCGCCTCCCCCGCTAGCGCGTTCCGTTCCGGCGAAACGGAAGCACGAGGACCGTAAAGACGAGCGCTGGCAACCACACCCACAGCAATTCATTCGCGATCACCTGCGCTCCACGATCAGAAAAGAAGCTGCTCGCACCAATTGGTGAGACGAGTATGGGACGCCACGGCATCCAGTAGCGAGCGCTGTCAAAAGGCGCAAAAAAGGCGATCCCCAGCCCGCCAGTGGTCATGGCGTCGAGAACTCCGTGCGACGCGGTCGCAAGAAAAAAATACACCCACAGCGCGCTGAATCGCTGCGTGGTGCCGAAGGTGGACAGCAACGACACCAGGATCGTGGCGAACGCAGCGGCAAACGGGAGCGAATGCGTCAAACCGCGGTGACCGAGGACGTGCTCGTAGGGAATGCCCAGGGCGAACGAGATGACGTCGATATCGGGAACGACGGAGCATAGCGCGCCGAGTACCAGCACTGGCGCGGTCGTCTCGTTGTTGCGGAATGCGGTTCCGAGCGCGCACGCAGCAACGGCATGGCTGAAAACGGAGGGCATCGCGAAGCCGGATCGCGGGTGGGCTGACATGCTGACCTGTACGCCCAAGAATGTATCATGACGTGGGAAGGAGCGCAGCAGGCGCGAGCTTGCGTTGCGGTACGATCGCCATCTCATCAGTGTAACGGCTTGCGTGGCTGAATATCTCCAGGCAGACTATCTGGACTTCCTCAACTCGCCCCGGAGACCGAAATGCAGATTCCACGCATTCCCACTTTCATACGCGCTTTCCCGATGCCCAAGATAGTCGCAGTGTGCGCGCTATTCGTCGCGGCGTCCGCGACAATGTCGTCCGTCGATGCTCAGGTTCAGCAACTGCCTCCCGAGCAACAGATTACCGCGGCCGTTCTACCGCTCCCTCAGGGAATGCGAGAGGGAGCCACCGTCCTTGGCTATAACACTGAGGGAAAGCTTGTAAGTCTGCGATCCGGAAAGGGGGACATGGTCTGTCTCGCTGACGACCCTGCACAGGAGCGATTCCACGTCGCCTGCTATCATCGCTCACTGGAGCCGTTCATGGCGCGCGGCCGCGCGCTCCGTGCCAGGGGTACCAAGCGCGACCAGATAGACACGCTGCGGTATTCGGAAATCAGGTCTGGCAAGCTCAAGATGCCGAGGACCCCTGCGTCGCTTTACTCGCTGACCGGGGAGTCCGACGCCTTCGATGCTGCATCGGGCACGCTGACCAAGGCGTCGCCACTGCACGTGGTTTATATCCCGTTCGCTACCGAAAAATCAACGGGGCTCTCGGCGGTGCCATCGGACAAGATGGCGTGGCTCATGTTTCCGGGAACGCCAAAGGCTCATATCATGTTCGTGCCGAGCATGTAGTTGAAAGGAGGCGTTACGCTGGCAGCGGTGGATTCGGCGGGTCTTGGAGTTTCGACCAGATCCTGATTTCGCCCCCCGCGTTGCCTGGCTCGGGTGCGCTCTCGTCAAAGACAATCGCATCGCGGCTTCCAGGTGTTTGCAACTGCATGAAGCCAGGCTCGCGAAATACCTCAACCGCTGAATACTTCCCTCTAGAATTGCGAGGACTTCTCGGCGCTCCGCACAGCGAGCGCGATATGCGTGAGCCGTACGTCTTGATCATGCCTGCCAGTCCCCTGGCCGCTCTTTAAGGAAGGGCAGTCAAAGCGTTTGAATGAGAGATGCGCGCACGACGATATTCTCCTGGTGGAAACGCGCTTCGAGGGTCTCCCGATACGCACCCCACCACTCCTTGTCCAACTCGTCCGTCATCACCTCGTAGACAACGATCTCATCCCGCGTGGTTTCATGTGGTCCTTCCTTGGAGAGACCCTCCGCTGGGGCTCGCGTATACGCGGCGAGTCCGCCAAACCGCGTCGTGAGCTCTTCCCGCACACGACGGTATTCCTCGCTTGGAAGCGGTTGGCGCTCGTAGTAGAAAAGCGGTAGAAGAATCTGGATCAGGTGCATTGCATGTGGGCGATTGTAGGCTCATTTCAGCAGTGTGGTGTCGCATAAGTCCTGTGCACCGAGCGAGTCGGCGCCCCGTCGACAAGGCGCGACGAGGGAGCATACCCGTAGGTATTTGTCCGAGGAGCAACGCCGGCGACGGGGATGCAGGCTCGCTCGAATGTTAAGGAACTTACGCGACACCACACTAGGGTACGATCGTAATTGGTGCGCTAGTGGCAAGAACGAACTGGGTGGGTGGAGATTGGTTTTTCTCCAGCAAGAGGGAGATCACGATACGATACCGCCCGTTTGAAATCGCCTCTGGAAGCTCGGTTTTGCCCGAGCGGCTCCCACTCGGTCCGAGCTGCGATGCCTCCATTGTGCACACACGCCCGGGCTCGTCCACGGTCGTCCAGCTTCCATTCAGCTCGCGTTCGACGATGCGTGTGCAAAAATTGTAGCTGTACATTTCTTCCGTGGGGTTTGCTAGAGTAAGCTCCAGCGGGTCACCGGCCCGGTACTCCGACTTATCGGTGCTCAGTTCTACGGGGCGTTCGATCTTTTCGCGCGAAATGCCTTGCGGCATGCTGCTGGCACCTGCCGTGTCTGATGGCCGTGTGGGTACTTCCATGGAGTCAGCGGCGGAATTGCTCGTGCCGGAGCTACCTGGCCCGCACGACGTGAGGCCAACGGCGGCAGCAGCGGCGCCAACCGTAAATAGAAATGTTGCTCCCGGCATAAAGTTGAAAATCGGTGTTTTTTGATTCACCTGGACAAATCCTCCGCGTAATCGCGTGCAGTGCGTTTTCGGATCGGCCGAAACTCAAAGCAGTCCGGCCGGCTGTAATGACCCGAGACATCGAGCGTCATCTGCTCACGCCGCACGGCCGTCAGGTCAAGATCGGCATACAGAATGCACGGCGCATCGAACACTGGCTCAACCAGGTAGGTTCCGTTCGGCGCGATGATGGCGGAGCCACCGCGGAGAATATATTGTCCCGCGTCGCGCACGCGTTCGGGGTGCGGCTCCAATTCCGGCGGCAGCGCCCCGGCCCGCATGAGAGATCCAGCTGCCAGAACGAAGCAGCGACCCTCAAAGGCGTAGTGGCGACTCGCTAATTGGTGCATGTCATGCACCGTTGGCCACGTGGCGACATGAACGTCTTCGCCCGAATCATGAAGGGCTTGGCGGGCCAAGGGCATCCAGTGCTCCCAGCATACCAACCCACCAACGCGCGCCATGGGCGTGTCAACCGCACGAAGGCCGTCGGCGTCGCCCTGGCCCCACACAAGCCGCTCCGTGTACGTAGGCATGAGCTTCCTGTGATGATTGAGAAGCCGGCCATCGGGAGCGTAGGTAAGTAGCGCGTTGTATAAAGTGCCGCTTCCCGGACCGCTCGCCACACACTCGGTTACACCCACAATGAGAGTCGCACCTATCTCGGCGGCGATCTTTGCCAGCTCAGCTCCGCTGTCGCCAGCGACGTCCACGCACTCCTCGGCATAGCGAGCGAAAACTGCCTTGACCGGCGCGTGATCCCAGATTCCAACATCGCGGCATACGTCCAGCCATGCCGGATACCCCGGGAGCCACGCCTCGGGAAAAGCGATCAGTTTCGCTCCACCAGCCGCCGCCTCTCGCGCCAGAGCCGCGGTTTGATGGAGACCCGCGGCCAGGGTAGCCGAAACCTCCGCTTGAACTACCGCGACGCGCACGATTTGGTGGCCAATTCCATCGATCCGCAGGCTGTTATCAATTTTCACGCGATTAGTGAACAGGTGTGATTAACTGGCAGCCGCAGCGCCCGCGGCGGCTTCACGACGCATCTGTTCCGCGGTCGTCTCGTATCCGGTGGACCGTTGTTCCGCTCGCAAGCTCGCGAGAGAGACTATCCCAATCCCGAGGCCCTTCATCTGGTTTTGCCAGACAATGCCACCATCGGTTGGGTTGAGCCGGAAGACTTCCCCTCCGCTAGCCGCGAAGAGTCCTTCGCCATCCCAGAGCACGGTCACAAAGCTTCCGCTCTTGAGTTTCGTGCGCCAAAGCTCCACCCCGTCGCGCCGGCGAACCGCGACAACGACGTCCTTGATCCCAACGAAAAGAAACTCCTGGATGTCTCGAGGCATTGTGTCATCACTCAAAAGGTGGATTGGCAAACTTGGATATTAGCAGTTCATACGGATTGACGGGCGTCCCCTTCCACCATTTTTCGGACGGCGTTCCACGCGCGATGGAGAAGTGCAAGTGGGGCGTGCCAGACGGCGCATTACCGGTGGTGCCGACGTAACCCAGAATTTGCCCGCGGGACAGAGACATTCCTTCCGACAAGCCTTCGGCGTACCGATCCAGGTGTCCGTACATCATAACGAAGCGATCATTGGCATCGGCCGCGTACACCATGAGCCCGCCAGCGGTGCTCTGGTGCAGTTTGGTGACACGCCCATCTGTTGCCGAAAGAACGGCAGTGCCGCGCGGCGCCAGAATGTCGATAGCATGATGTGTGTGGCCGACGCGTAGGTCACTGTAGGAGTCCACAAGATCCCGCGGAAGGACTCCAGCCACAGGTATTGTCAGTTGCGCGCGCAGCTCCGCCAGTTCGGTGGGAGACGCGCCCTCGCTGTCGGCCACCGGTTTTTCTGAAAGCAGAGGCGCGTCCGGAATGACAGGGTAGGGCGGCGCCGATTCCTGTATGGCGGCACTGTCCACGACCAGGCCGATTAGAGAGTCCACCTCAGCCAGCAGCGCGCTGTCGCCGATCGAAAGCGAGTCGGTGGCATCCTGCGCGCCCGAGTCCACCGGCTCCTTTTCGGACCGACACGCGAATAGCAGCGCGACAAACGGCAGGATGGGAAGCAGGACGCGTAGCCTCGGCAGCCGAAGGGCAAACTCGGCATGGGTAAGCAGCCCATTCGGGTTAATAAAGCTCATGCTGCAGACGTGAAGTGCGATGCTGGACGGCAACTGTGACTTGCATTAGCCGAAGTTAGCCAGGCTTGACACAAAGCGTTGGACTTGCCACATTAACCACACGGTTAAACCACATGGTTAATGACTAATGACTGACGACAAAGAGTCACGAGAGCGCATCCTCGATGCTGCGCACACGATCTTCCTGCGCCGAGGGACGGCCTCCGCCCGAACCCAGGAGATCGCGGACGAGGCCGGCGTGAACAAGGCGCTGCTGCACTACTATTTCGGCTCAAAGGAAGCGCTTGCCGAGGAAGTTTTTCGGCGCGCCATCAGTGATTTCTTCCCCCGCTTCTTCGCAATTCTTGGATCGGGACTTTCACTCGAAGACAAGGTTGCGAAGGTTGTCGAGTCGTACCTGGACTTCCTCTCCTCCCGTCCCTACCTCCCAGGGTACGTCGTGAGTGAGATGCATGTGCATCCCGAACGCATCCGCGCCGTCTTCGCCGAGCGCGGCCCCGCGCCGCTTGATGTGATCACGCGCCAGATCGATGAGCGCGTCGCAGCGGGAACCATGCGCCCTATCGCGATCGAGCAGTTCGTCATGAACCTCGTCTCACTCATCGTCTACCCTTTTGTAGTACGTCCCGCGCTGGAGATCGTGCTGCAGGTCGATGGCGAGCGCTTCGACGCGTTCATGGCCGAGCGGCGGGGCACACTCCCCGAATTCTTCCTCAACGCACTTCGCCCGTGAGATATTCATCTGGCATCGTGATCGCCTTCGCGACGGTCGTGCTGAGCGCGACAGTCCGTGCGCAGGACACGCTGCATCTCGCGAAACTTCAGACATCGGCGCTGAGGCACGACCCACGCGGCCGCCAGCTCGGCTTACTGGAAACACAGGCGGCGCGCAGGCTCGAGAACCTTGCGACCGAGCGGCTTCCGCAACTGTCACTGACCAGCGAAGCAACTCACCAGTCCGATGTCACCTCGATTGGCATCGTCACGCCGTCGGGGACACCGCCTCAGCCGCCCAAGGATCGTTGGCAGGCGCTTGTGAATGTGCAACAGCTGCTTTACGACGGTGGCTCCATCGCGGGAAGGCGAGCCGTGGAGCGCGCACGGCTGGAAGAGTCCCGCGAAGCTGTTCACGCGGCACAGTACCGCCTCCGCGCGGAGGTGGATTCGTATTTTTTCACCGCTTTCCTTCTCCAGGAAAGAGACCGGGAGCTCGCTGCGCTGGATGAAGATCTGGGCGCGCGGTTGGAAGTACTGCGTGCTCGCGTTCGCGAAGGCGCTGCGCTGCCAGGCGAGGTGGCAGCGCTCGAGGCAGAGCGCCTGCGCACGCGGCAGTCCGTTGCGGAGGTGCGTGCGGGGCGACGCGGGGCGCTGGCGACGCTGGCCGTGCTGGCCGGTGAGCGAGTGACAGAACTGCAGGTGCTTGCGCTGCCGGATCTCGCCAATGTGGGCCGAGCCGGTCACGCCGCCGACACGGGCATCGTGCGTGCGCGTCCGGAATTCGCGCAGTTCGCGCGCACGCGCGCTCGCATCGGGAGCGAGGTTGCGCTCGCTGACGTTGAAACGCGTCCGCGCGTGTACGCCTTCGCTCAGATGGGCTACGGTCGGCCCGGTCTGGATCAATTCAACAGAAAGCCCGACGAGTTCTGGATCGCCGGCGTCAGAATGGAATGGCGATTCTGGAACTGGGGGACAGTAGGTCGGCAACGCGATGTGCTGCGACTGCAGGAACGTATAGTCGCCGTTGAAGAGGACGCGTTTGCTTCCGCGCTCGAGCGCGGAATTCAGACGGATCTCGAGCAGATTGCGCGGCTCGATTCCTCGTTCGCGACCGACGAACGGATCGTCGAGCTGCGCGAGCAGGTCGAGCGGCAGGCAAGCGCCCAGCTAAACGAGGGCGCTATCACGGCAGCGGATTATGTGGAGGCGCGCACTGATCTTCTCGAGGCGCGACTCGGCTTGCAGCGACACCGCGTGGAGTTGGCTCAGGCGCGCGCGCGTTATCTCACGACCCTCGGTCTAACCTCACCCGGCGCGGAGACACGTCCATGAACATGAGCGCCAGTCACGTGCTTTTTCGTGTCGCAATTGCCAGCGCGTTGGCGGTCATGGCATCAGCGTGTCGAAAAGGTGAAGTGGACGCCTACGGTAACTTCGAGGCGGAGGAGGTTGTCGTCTCAGCCGAGACGGCTGGACAGCTCGTGCAGTTCCGGGTTGAGGAAGGGGTCAAGCTCCCAGCGGGCGCAGTGGTTGGAACGATCGACACGGCGCAGCTCGCATTGCAACGGCGAGAGCTGCTCGCACGGCGTGACGCCGGGCGTTCGCGCACCACGGAAGTCCGGCAACAGGTGAAAGTTCTCGAGTCGCAGCAATCCGTATCGCGGCGGGAGTACGAGCGCACTCAGCGCTTGTTCGAGCAACAGGCTGCAACCGCGCAGCAGCTCGACCGTGCCGAGCGCGACTATCGTACGCTAAACGAGCAGATCGAAGCGACGCGCGCGGCAGCTGGCACTACTCGGGGGGACGTCGCATCGATCGACGCGCAGGTGGCGATCATCGAAGACCGTCTTCGCCGCACCCAGATCGCCAATCCGATGGAGGGCACCGTGCTCACGAAGTACGCGGAGCGCGGAGAGCTTCTGCAGGTAGGGCAGCCGCTCTACAAGATCGCGAGCCTGGACACGCTGACGTTACGCGCCTTCGTTAGCGGCGCCCAACTCGCCGCCGTCCGGCTGGGCGCCAGCGTTCTCGTGCGGATAGACGGAGGTAGCACCGAAGATAAGGACAGCATGCGCGAGCTGCCGGGCCGAGTGAGCTGGGTCTCGGCGCAGGCGGAGTTCACCCCCACCCCAATCCAGACACGCGAAGAGCGCACCGAGCAGGTTTATGCAGTGAAAGTACGCGTGCCGAATCCCGGCGGTGTGCTCAAGGTAGGCATGCCGGCAGAGCTGGTGATTGCCCGGTGAATCTGCCGCCTGCGGTAACCGTCGATGCAGTCACGAAACGCTTTGGCGCGGTGACCGCGCTTGAGTCCGTGTCCTTCGAAGTGAGCGCGGGAGAGATCTTTGGATTCATCGGACCGGATGGCGCGGGGAAGACAACACTCTTCCGAATCCTGTCGACACTCATGCTCCCGGACACGGGGAGTGCGCGCGTCCTCGGGCATGATGTGGTGCGCGAGATATGGACGTTGCGCGCCCGCATCGGATACATGCCAGGCAAGTTCTCCCTGTATTCCGATCTGACTGTCGAGGAGAATCTGCGGTTCTTCGCGTCGGTGTTCGGGACGACTATCGAAGCGCAAGCCGATCTGATCGCTCCCATCTATGGGCAGATCGCGCCGTTCAAGGATCGCCGTGCGGGCTCCCTCTCAGGCGGAATGAATCAGAAACTCGCTCTGTCGTGCGCACTTGTGCACCGTCCAGGCATTCTGTTTCTGGATGAGCCGACCACCGGCGTGGACGCTGTGTCGCGCCGCGAGCTTTGGGATCTGCTTGGCCGCCTGCGCGACGACGGCCTCACTATCGTGGCGTCCACTCCGTACATGGACGAGGCGGACCGTTGCGACCGGATCGCGCTGGTTCAGAAGGGACGTATACTTCAGATTGACCGACCCGGCGCGATCGGTGACCGGTATCCATTGCCGCTGTTCGCTGTAAGCGGGCGCGAGCGACAGGCGCTGACGGTGGCCGTACGCCGCTTTCCGCATACCGCGTCAGTCTTTCCGTTCGGTGCGGAGCTGCACTACACCGACGCGCGCGCGGGCGTCGCGTCGACTGTGATCGAGAGCGAGCTCATTGCGTACCTGGCCAATGCAGGTCTCAGCGACATCCGGGTGACGCCTATCCGCGCCGGCATCGAGGATGCCTTCATCAATTTGATGAGCTCCGCGGAAGATGAGGAGCAGTTGGCTACCGCGGTATCTGGCGAGTCATGACGACGCCCTCCGAGTCGCC
>JACDCM010000439.1 GCA_013817545.1 Gemmatimonadaceae bacterium
GTACCCTATTGGGCATGCGACGTGCCGCTTCGGAGCACCCTGTTACGGCCCGGAAGCCTCAGGAAGAGCTTCCGCAACCCCCGGTCAACCCAATCCGGCACATCACCCTCGTTTGGCCGACGCAACACCATGATTAGTGCGGGGAGGTACACGAGCGGCACCAGGAAGGTGCCGTTGAACGCGAACATCTGGTCGTAACTTTCCCACGGGCCGTGGTGGCTGGCATCCAGGATCAACTTTGCGATCCATGTGCACCACGCGAGGATGAGTGACTCCCCCAAGGTCGCGGGAATGAGAAAGAGGGGTATGAGCGCGTAAAGCGCGATATTGTGGGGCGTGCAGGCAAGGGCGGCGAGGAGGCGGGCTTCGGGGCGCCGCCAACGGAGTAGCGCCAGGAGAAGAAAGATTCCGCCTGCGTAAGTGACGGGGGGACGGATATGTGAAGCGTTGTCGAGTGCTTTCCACCACTCGAGCGGCCAGCCTGGCATTAGCACAATGCTCAGAGTAAGGATCGCCGCCAAGGCGATGAACGCCTGTCTTCGCGGGTAAGCAACAAGGAGGGCGAGCCCAATATTTGGCTTTGCGGCGAGCGCCCATCCGGCGAAAGGCAGAATGGCTGCAGCGCTGAGCAGTATCTCCCACTGCGCCACCACTGCGGCGAATAAATATGCCATGCTCCCAAAAACCAGCAGCCGGTGGTAACCGTGGCGAGTGAAGGCGAACCCCAATAGCGCTGAAGAGATTGCAACAAAAAGCAGTCTTGCGAGAGGCAGGTTCGCAAAAGAAAAAGGCACTGCGATCAGTACAGCTGGAAGAGGATAGAGTAGCGGCCACCCCCACTCGAAGGCTTGCCCGGGTCCGACAACATCGTATGGGTTGCCACCAGCGATCAATGCGCGCGCGGCATACCAGGCTTGATCAAGATCTTTCATGTCGCGGTCGTCGCCACCGCGCATTAGTACCAGTGCAACACCCCAGGCACCCGCGCCCAGCGCGATAAGTCCGCGGATCCACAGCGGGGGCGGCTTGGTTGGCGCAGCCGAATCCGGCGTGGCATTCAGGCTGGGCTCATTCATGCGCAGCATTCTCAGCGGCGGCATGGCCAAGAGCAAGCAGTACACCTTCGGCGTACTCTTCTGTCGCGCGAAAAGCAGTTTCAACTCGATTTATCAGCAGCGTCTGCGAACCCGCCACGCTTCTCGCTGTGATAAGCGATTGGCTCAGCGACGCGAGGGCATTCCGAACCCGCTCGACACGAGCTGGCACATCAACTGGATTTCCTGACCGCAGTCCAGAGATAGCTGCTTCAACTTCGTCGATACCATTCAAAATGCGGCCAACCTGTACACGAAGCGCAGACGAAAAGAGAGCCGCCGGCGCTTCGCGCCAGGCGAAGGTTGCCGTCAGAGCGAGCTCAGCGCGTTCCCGACGCGGCCGCTGCGGCGGCGTCATCGCGGTCGAGAGTCCAAGTGGTTCAGAAAGCGTTGTCCGTCACCGCCAGCCCGCGAGCAGGGCACCCATTATCAACAAATAAACCAACTGATAACTGGCATCAATCAGGAATGACGAAACCGTGCGCTCCGAGAAAAGGCTTCGCGTAAGCCCGGTGGTGAATGCGAAACCCAGCCAGAGAATGAACCCAAGCCACATGCCGCCCAGTACCGTAGTCACCCCGATGTAACCAATCAGGAGCGAAAACATCAGCGCCATTATCAGGTAGCAGACGATGGTTATCAGGTGAGCTCTGTTTGCACTCGGCTCCGCCTGCGTCCCCATCTTCTCTTCGGTGTAGGTGTGCGCCTTTGACCAAACCTTGCTGAACAACGTTTGAGAGTACCAGGCAACGCCAAGGACGGTGGCTGCCAGCGCTGCCAACAGTACTACCAGGACATTCATCGCGATGGAACGCATCGAGGTCTCCGTATTCTCTTTAAGTGTGGCTGTCGACCAGCCAACGGGTCGAGTGGATCCTGACACGCGCAAGCCGTACAAGAAAAACGGTGCCCCGATTTAATCCTGATCCGTGAGCTCGGTCACTACACACGCAACCGACACCGTGAAAACTGCATCTGGAAGTGTAAGCGCGCTTCCAAATTACAAACGCACGAGATGCATCGAATTCGCTCCGCGGTTACCGCTCCCGGGCAGCAGGCGCGAGGCCATTGTGTCAGCTGTCAGGAAAAAGGGAGACTGTCGTTCCAGGCCGTATCGCCATGTTGCCACGGACGATTGAGATCACCGAAAGCCGCCGCCCAGTCCTCCGCCGAAGTCGTTTCCGCCGGTCTCCCGAGAACCCATGCCGGATGCGCCGCGGTCGGAGCTCGCCCTATCGCCTGAATCCGCGCTGTCTGCCTGGGGCGACTTCCCACCCCCCAGAATTTCCTTCCAGCTCACTTCCTGTCCCTTTCGAAAACCTTTCTGTGTCAGCTTCACTCCCTCCGGCGAGATCGTAATCATGTACGCCTGTCCGTCGATCTCGATTTCCCGCTTGATTGTCTTGTCGAGCTTGGTGGCCATGTGATCTCCATTGTTGGTGTTATTCCCTACGCTCGATCCTGACGCAAGTTTGGCGCTCGATGAAGGGGGGACAAGGGACAAGGGACAAGGACTGGGAACCTTGTGCCTTACACCTGTGCGTGTGCTTGCGCCTTGTCCCTGATCTCTTGTCTCTTGTCCCTTGTCCCTTGTCCCTTGTCCCTTGTCCCTTGTCCCTTGTCCCTTGTCCCTGTGCCCTTGTCCCTGCGCCCCGACAAATCTGGCTGTCAAGTCTGCCGGGATGCTAGCACGTAATCCACAAACCACTCCCGATTGTGCTGTCTGATCTGAACGTCCCGCACGACGCCCGCACCTACAAGCATGTCGTGCGCCGGTTCCAGCACGCGTTGAAGATGTGAAGGATATCGTTGCGAAAGCGGAAGCTGGTCAGCCAGCGCTCCGAGTGCCACGCGCCAGGTAACGTTCCCCTCTTCGCGGGCCACCTCCAGCAGGCGATACAGGCGTCTTGCGACGGGGGATGAAAGCGCGAGATACTGGCTGGAAGCAAGGATGGCGGTATGTCCTGCGGCGATGTTCCCTCGTACGAGTGGGGCGATTTTGATCTGCGCTTCACCGGGTTCGGACGCGGGCAGAGCCGGGAAAAGGGGAAGCTGCTCGCGATTGGTATGGCGCCGCCGATCCACAGCTACGAAACTGAGGATCGTGAACTGCCCGTGCACCGCGGTGCCCGAGACCGCGTCGAAATATGCGCCAGCGCTCTCGAGCCGAGTATGCTCGAGCCGGCTCAGCGCCGAGCGGAGCTGCTCGTAGGTGCGGCCGTCTACACGGCGGCCCATGGAGCGCAGAAAGGCGTGCAGGGTGAAGCGCAGCATGCCGTCGCTCGGCAAGCCGGCCTCGTTGAAGCGATGACACAGCT
>JACDCM010000440.1 GCA_013817545.1 Gemmatimonadaceae bacterium
CTGAAACGCTGGCCTGGCTTGGGCTGGCAGAACCGAAGCGTGACGACAGCGCGCCGTTGCCTGGTCTCCACGTCGGTTCGTCCCGCTGGTTCATGGCGGTGACCAGCGGCGCGCGCGTCTTCGGCCGCGCTCCTGTGTACAGATCGCGGCCCGGCCATATCGATCCGCTGCACGTGGATATTTCACTGGGCGGCCGCCCAGTCGCGAGCGACGCCGGCACGTTTCGCTATGCGGCGCCGGCACCGTGGGCGAACGGTCTGGCGGAGATCGATGTTCACAATACGCTTACCATTGTTGGGCTTCCTCCGGCGCGGCGCGGGCCTCATTTTCTCTGGCTCACCTGGCCTACGGCCAGAGTTGTTGAGGCAACGATAATTCATGATGAGCTTGTACGCGTCGTGATGGAAAATACGTCGTGGTCCGCGCATGGCATTCTGCATCGCAGAACTTGTGAGATTCACGGAGGAGGGGTGACTATCGTGGACGAAGTAACCAGCCCTCCTGATAGACCCACGCAGGTATCGCTGCAGTGGCTGATTGACGGCCCTGCGACCGAGTTGTCCCTCAACTGCAGTTCTCCCATCACTGTCGATGAGACGCGCGCGGCAGAGCAAAACGTGCGTGGCTGGATCTCTGAAGGCTATGCGGCGAAGCGTGGCGCTACTTCCGTTCGCGTATCGGCGCATCTCCAGGCAGGGCGTTTGCGCATAGTATCCGCCTTTGGCGAACAAAGAGTGCAAAGACGGACACCGACCTCGCTCAACGAGGCGGCAGCGCAGGCTGAAGCATTTCTACCTAAAAAGGCTCATTTGTAAGTGACCAAAAAGCGAATCTACCTTTCCGTGCCGCACATGAGCGGCCTGGAGCAGGAATACATCTCTGAAGCGTTTCGCTCGAACTGGCTGTCGACAGTCGGTCCAAATCTCGACGGTTTCGAGCAAGAGATGAGCGACAGAATAGGGCCTGGCTACTCCGCACTCGCCCTTTCGAGCGGAACCGCGGCGCTCCACCTGGTGCTTCGTCATTTAGGCGTTTCACCTGGGGATCGTGTCGCGGTGTCGACACTGACATTCGCCGGTTCGGTGTACCCTGTTCTTTATCTGGGCGCCACGCCCGTATTCATAGACAGTGATGTCACATCAGCCAACATCGACCCGGCAATGGTGGCGCAATACTTCCGCGACGCCGCCCGTAGTAACGCGCTTCCGAAAGTGTTGGTAGCCGTTCACCTGTACGGCCAGCACGCTGACATCGACACGATCGCTGCACTGTGCGAAGAGTTTGGCGTCGCGCTCGTCGAAGATGCAGCCGAATCCCTCGGCGCTACCTACAAGGAGCGCCAGACTGCGACCACCGCTCCATTTTCCATCCTGAGTTTCAACGGCAACAAGATGATCACCACCACTGGCGGTGGAATGGTGATAGGTAGAGACTCCGAGGCGATCGCGCGAATGCGGAAGTGGGCAAACCAATCGCGCGAGCCTTCGGTCGAGTATCTCCACACCGAGCTGGGTTACAACTACCGGATGAGCAATGTGCTCGCGGGCATCGGCCGCGGTCAGCTAAAGGTCCTGGACGAGCGAGTTGCGGCCAGGCGCGCGGTTGCCGCACGCTATGCGGAAGCGTTGGCAGACATTCCAGGCGTCCAGCTTCAGAATGAAGCACCCTGGGGGACACACTCCCGCTGGTTGAGCGTCATCACACTGGATCCCGAGGAACTTCCGATGGGGCCCCGCGATCTCATCCGGGATCTCGAGCTTGAAAACGTCGAGAGCCGGCCAGTTTGGCGTCCGATGCACACTCAGCCGCTCTTCTCCAGCGCGCAGTCCATTGGCGGGGCGATCGCGGAACGATTCTACCAGCAGGGGCTGTGCTTGCCTTCATCATCGAGCCTTACAGAAGAGGATCTGGCGCGAGTGATAGGCACCCTCAAAAGTTCGCTCTCAGCCTCCGCGCTGCCGCGCTGACGAATTTTTTGGCGCGCAACGGAAGGATCTTGTCCACAATCCGCAATCCGCAATCCCGTTACGGCTCCTCGTATCCCTTGAACACAGGCATAGTGACATCCCCCTCGGCGCTTATGCCATGGCGCGCGAGTACCGAGCGAATTGTCTTGAACAGCACCTTGAGGTCGAGGAGTGGCGAACAGCGCTCGACATACTCAACGTCCAGCTCGAACTTTTCCGGCCAACTGAGAGCATTCCGTCCGGATACCTGCGCCAGTCCGGTGATTCCGGGAAGCACATCGTTCCGTCGCCGGTGACGCGCCGAGTAGAGCGGCAGATATCTCATCAGGAGTGGACGCGGGCCTACGAGACTCATGTCTCCTTTCAGGACGCAGATGAGACCTGGCAGCTCGTCGAGCGATGCCGCACGCAGCTTTCGTCCAAATGGCGTAAGCCGATCCGAATCGCTCAACAGCGCACCATCCTCTCCTCTTACGTCAGTCATGGAGCGAAACTTGACCATCTCGAACGGACGGCCGCCAACTCCCGGCCGCATCTGCCGGAAGAGAACCGGTGCACCCAGTTTGAGGCGAACGAGCAGCCCAACGATGGCGAATGCGGGGAGCCACAAGGGCGCCGCCACGATCACCAGTCCAAGATCCAAAAGAC
This sequence comes from Gemmatimonadaceae bacterium, assembly GCA_013817545.1. Lineage (GTDB taxonomy): Bacteria > Gemmatimonadota > Gemmatimonadetes > Gemmatimonadales > Gemmatimonadaceae > JACMME01. The sequence continues at coordinate 2,616 of JACDCM010000440.1, forward strand.
GTTTACCTGGATATCCAACCACGAATGCAGTCCCGTCGCATGATGGTAAGTAAAGCGGACGCGGAGTTTGTGCGAGTCAATCCTCGCAAATGATACAGCTCCTGCAATCCCTTGGGGACGGCACGACACATCTCATCGATGCGCCCGTTCCCGCCGCGTCCGGTGCGATGCTCGTCGTCGAAACCCGGGCGACCGTCATCTCCGCCGGTACGGAAAGAATGCTTGTCGATTTTGGCAAGGCCAATCTTATCGAAAAAGCGCGGCGTCAGCCGGAGAAGGTGAAGCAGGTTGTAGACAAGATCAAAACAGACGGTCTCTTTCCGACACTTGATGCGGTGCGCTCCAAGCTGGACGCTCTCATTCCGCTTGGGTACTGCCACGCCGGAGTCGTTGTGGAAACGGGGGCGCGCGTGGAGCGTCTCACGGCCGGCGACCGCGTTGTAACTAATGGACCGCACGCAGAGTTCGTCCGAGTGCCGCACACGCTGGCGGCCAGAATCCCCGATGCAGTTTCCTTTGAGGCGGCCGCTTTTACTCCGTTGGCGGCGATCGGGCTGCAAGGTCTTCGACTATCGAATCCGACCCTCGGGGAGACTGTGGTCGTCTACGGACTCGGTCTGATCGGTCTGCTCACGGTCCAGTTGGCGCGCGCCGCCGGGTGCCAGGTAATCGGAATCGATCGGGACGCCAGGCGCGTGGCGCTGGCACAGCAGAACGGCGCGAAAGGAGTGATCGCATCGGAGGGCGTTGACGTCGCACAGGCTGTACTCGGTGTGATTGGTGGAA
>JACDCM010000441.1 GCA_013817545.1 Gemmatimonadaceae bacterium
TCCCGCGTCTCGTCCGACCGTGCCCGCACCGTTCCCCGGAGCGTGAGCAGCGTGCCCTGGTCCCAGGGCTCGCGCGCCTCGCGCGCCGCCTCGATCGACTGGTCGAGCCGGCGAGGGCCTCGGCGTCGGCCTCGCCGAGCATCGCGCGCGTCCAGTGCAGAGCGCCGAGGACCCGGTTCCGCCAGGGGAACGCACTCGCCGCCTGCGCGATGTCCCGCGCGCGCTCGAGAGCCGGTCGCGCGGCATGCACGTCGCCGTGCACGACGCCGACCATGCCGAGCATGTAGTTCGACAGGACCTCGCACCCTACCCTGCGCCTGCGGTTCCTATACCGCACCTTCGGCGCTCCCCCTACCGGAGGCGTCTCGACGCGGATCGCAGGCGCGTGCTGCGTCGGTCTGCCGCCACCGCCTCACGCGTAGCTCACAGGTTCGCGGGCGCTAACCGTCCCCATTGCGTCACGTGCGCCCTGAGCGGAGGGACGGGCACCGCTACGCGCGAGGGGTACGGGCCCACTCATGCGGTGTTCGTAGCTCTGAGGGTGCTACAACCACCCCCCTGGTAGGCCCACCGTTAGGCCACCGTAGGTACCACCCCGCATACCCCTGGGCGCCGACCTTTCGCGTGTTGCCTAAGTTGTTGCCTAGGCGATGGACGACGAGGGACACCGACGGACTGCAGCGCACGGAATCGCCCATGAATCACGCTCGGCGAACGCCTGCGGACGAGGGCGGACGCGCAAGGTCGGTTTTCAGGACCGCCACGACCGCGCCGACCAGGCCCCACTGTGCCCACGCTTGTGCCCGCGCCACTGGACATCGGCGGTCGGTCTGGACATCGGTGGACGACTGCGCGGCAGATTGCGGCCTATGCGGATGCGCTCGGACACCCGCGGACGTGTGAGTCGAATTTCAAGACCGCCGCATTCGACCGCTCTGCCACCCCTCCGGGGCAATCATTGCAAGGGTTTGGCTGCGATGTATGACCCTACCGGAGCCCGACTGATGCCAGGTCTGATGCCAACTGGGCCGGACTCAAGACGTCGGGGCAACACCAATCCCTGCCGTTCAGCGTCGAAGGACGACCGGCTGGCGACACCGCAGGTTTGCTGCCCCTGAACTACGCGACGAAACAGCTATCCGCGGATGCTCATGCGGGCTACAAACTACAAACGCGGACGCATCGTGGAGGTGCATATGGCGCTCATTCGGATCTGGCGGACGAAGGTCGAGCGCGGACGAGCGGCCGAGTACGAACGCTTCGCGCGCGACAGCTCGCTACCCATGTTTCGCCAGCAAGCAGGATTCCTGGGTGTCTTGTTCGCTGGCGACGGAGCAGATCGCATCGTCGTGAGTTTCTGGCAAGACCACGAGGCCCTCGAGGCGCTGGCGCACTCACCGACCTACGCCGCGACCGTCGCCGAGATCTCGCGCACCGGCTTCCTAGTGGGCGATTCGTCCAGCGAGGTGTTCCCGATCCACGGCGGCCAGTGGCCCACCGCGCCGCCTGACACGGCGTGACCCCGAATCGCCTCATGTGCTTATTGCGCTGCTGGGGTGCGCGAGGCTCACTTCGCCCCGTCGCGGCGGCATGCTAGGCCCGCGAAGCGGCCGACGACCCGGACCGCGAAAGCGCTCAAGACGTCCCACCGGATCAAGGCCTGATGGCCAGCCGCAAGCCGAAGAGTCCTCCGAAGCATCCACCCTTCCCGAACCCCGAGCGGCCGTGGCCGGGTGAGCGCCGCCCGATACCCGGTGGAGCGGTGCGCGCCACGCGGATCCGCGAACGCACTCGCGTGATGTGGCGAGAGGAAGTCTGGGCGCTCGCAAGTCGTCACGGTGTCGTCAGGTCAACGGGACGGCGCGCGAACGCTGAGCGACGCAGCCCCACGGCGAACAGAATCAGGCCGGGGATCCCGGCGAGCGAATGAAGCAGCAAGTGGAACCGCTTGTGGATCCCGATCCCGCTACCTACGGTCTCACAGAGCGGCACGCCGCCGGTCGAGCTGCCCTGCTGCCACAGGCCGAGCACGCAGGGGTCCAGCGAGTGGGCGAGATAGACGTAGCTGACAACGACCGCGAGCGGACCCGCAACAACGATGAGCGCTTCCAAAGGTCGGCGCGACACCGCGAGAAGCCAGCTTGCGGCCAGGGCGCCGACGACGACGAGACCGCCGAGCACGGTCACCGACCAAAAGCCGAGACCGCCGAAGCCAGATCCGAGCGAGGTCAGATCCCCTCCGACCAGCGCAGCCGCCATCCCGAGCGCGAGCATCACGCCGATCGCGCTGGTCTCGGCGATCAAGATCGCGCGCGCGGCGCTCATCGCGCCCCGCTGAATGCAGCGATGTCATGGATCATCGCGTAGCCGTGCCTTGGTCCACCGGCCAAGCTGATCAGGATCGATAGGGCCTGCTCCGAGATGCCGCCGGGCTCAGGCTCAAGGCCGCGGACCGCCGGGCTCACACCGAACCTACGTGCGACGTCCGCGATGAGCTGCGCTCGCTCGAGAGGTTCCAACTCCTCAGGTCGTCGGCCCGCGCGATCGGCACGTCAGGCATGCTAGCGACGGGACGCTATGAATATCGACCGCCTCACCCGCGTCGAGCGTGAAGCCCTCCGCGCCGCTGCCACCCGTGCCCTCGCGGAGTGCTGCGACGAGTGCCGGGATCTGCTGCGGGCGCAGCTGCAGGCTGAGGAGAAGTGCGATCCCGGCTGAATCACGATATCTCAGGCCCGGTAGGCGCGGCACACCAAGGGCTCCGTAGGCTGTAGGCGCGGACGCCGCACGAAGCGAGCTCCGGGAGGTGAAATGCAGCCATCAACGACCGATGATCCGACGGCACGAATCATCCGCGCGATCTACACGAGCGCAGCTGTGGTTGCTGCGGCAGTGCTCTTCGCGGCCTTCTTCGTGATGCGCCCGGCACTGAATGAAATCGAAGATGGTGTCTTCGACGTCTGGGTCCGAGTCGGTGACATTTCGGGCAGGGTCGGAGACGTGAGACGCAATACGGAAGACCGCTGGTTGTTGGCCTTCGATCGGGATGGCAGGCTTCGCGTGGTGGTCGAGGGCCGCTAGTGTTCTGGCCCCACACTTCTAGCGGAGTGCTGCGACGAGTGCCGGGATCTGCTGCGGGCGCAGCTGCAGGCTGAGGAGAATCGCGCCCTTGATTGACTAACGACGCGTCGCCCCACTTCGTACCTATTACGCTTCCAGGCACCTAGACGTCTTGTAGACTCGATCGCCATGAGCGCGGGGCGTTCGGTATTCATGGCCTTCTTGGTGCTGCTGCTCGCGGCTGTCACCGGTGTCATGCTGCTCTACACGTATCGGGCACAGTCGCCGAGTGGTCCAGTCGGCACACCCGACGCCATGCCG
>JACDCM010000112.1 GCA_013817545.1 Gemmatimonadaceae bacterium
CGCCAGTATATCACGAAGGAGAAGGTAGGCGGATTTACCATCTCTGTCGGCTCTCCGGTGGAAATCGCGGTCAAGCTGAACGCGATGCAGCGCATGAGCGATCTACCCCTTCTTTTCGGAGCCGATCTCGAGTTTGGAGCGGGCTACCGCGCCCATGGCGGCTACTTCTTTCCCGGTGGGTATGACCTCGGGGGGGCGGTGGTGTTTCCCCCTCAGATGGCAGTCGGAGCTACGAGAGATTCAACGCTCTCCTATGAACAGGGGCGCGTCACCGCGCTCGAGGGCCGTGCTATTGGAATTCACGTTGCCTACGCCCCCATTCTCGATGTCAACAACAACCCCGCCAATCCGGTAATCAACACACGTTCGTACGGTGAGGATCCACGGCTCGTCGCGGCGCTCGGAGGCGCCTTTATTCGGGGCGCGCAGGATAACGGTATGATTGCGACCGGGAAACACTTCCCCGGACACGGCGATACCGAGATTAATTCACATCTGGCGCTCCCAGTGGTTGACGTTTCTCGCCAGCGGCTCGATTCGCTCGAGTTACTGCCTTTTCGCGCCGCTATCAGGAACGGGGTTGGCGCTGTGATGTCCTTTCATGGCTCCATGCCGGCGCTGGACTCATCGGGCGACCCGGGCACTCTCAGTGGGCCGGTTTTAACGGGGCTGTTGCGGGATGAGCTCCGGTTTGAGGGAATGATCATTTCGGATGCGATGGACATGCGTGGAGTACTTGAACGCTACGGCGCGGGAGAGGCGGCGATACGCGCCGTGGCGGCTGGCGCGGATATACTCATCCAACCCGTGGATGTGGCGTTGACTATCGACGCCGTGGTGGCCGGAGTAACAACGGGACGTTATTCCGAGGCGCGACTCGATCGATCGGTTCGTCGCATCCTCGCGGCCAAGGAGCGACTTGGGCTGGATCGTGCGAGGGTCGTCGCCATCGATAGCGTGCGCGCGACAGTGAGCGATTCCTCCCACGTCGCAAGTGCTCGTGCAGTCGCTGAGCGGTCGATCACTTTGGTGAAAGACTCACTCGGCCTGATACCGTTGACGGGCATTCCCGCCAATGCTCGAGTTCTCTCGGTCACATTTGCGCGGCGCCTGGACCTCCTGGCCGGCGCGACGTTCGACACCGAGCTTCGCTCAGTACTGAAAGGTGTGCGATCCGAATTTGTAAATGCCGACTCACCGGCAGATCTTGAAGCCATATTGCGGGCCGCGGATTCCGCGCGCGTGACGGTCGTAAGCTCGTACGTCTCACACGCATGGTACGCCACAAGCGTGTCCGCGCCGCGCGCGTTCGCCGATCTGGTCAGTGGTCTTTCCGCCAGAGGTCGCAAGCCGATTGTAGTGGCTTTTGGAAATCCCTACCTCCTTCAACAAATTCCATCCACGCCTGCCTATCTGGTTGCCTGGGGTGGCTTTCCCGTTTCACAGCGCGCTGCGGCTCGCGCGCTTCTCGGTTCCGCGGCGATTACGGGCCGCATGCCGATCACCATACCTTCGCTGGCCGCATTCGGCACCGGAATAACACGTTCGGCTGTTGCCGAGAGAAGGTAGCCGACACTGCGGGTGAGCAGTGGCGCGCAAGGTGCAAACAACCGGATAATCATGAAGGCATCGCACGAAACGCTGTTTTTTATTGTCACCCAGCGAATAAACGCCGACTAATGGTTAGCCGAAAGGAGTTGGACTTCCCACGCGCTGGCGGCAAGCTGATCGTGTCCGTTGATGTCGTCATCCTGTCGCGTCAGCCAGGTGGCCTTTCTGTGCTGCTTTCCCGGCCTCCGCGTGGGAGTGAGCGTTGGGAGGTTCCGTACGACATCGCAAGGCCGGGCAAGTCGCTTGTGAAGTCGGCCCGCCGAACCGTGCGCGGCATGCTCGGTTCAAAGGCCTCACCCGGAGTCGAGCAAACCGGCGTATTCGATTCGGGACGGCACCCTTCCGAGTCAAGTTTATCGGTGACATTTCTTGGTCTGGTGCCTGGTGGAAGCGCTACGAAAGCCGGCGAAAATGCGCGATGGTTTACTCTCGGCTCGTTGCCATCGCTCGCCTCACGGCAGCTGGCGATGGTCTCAGGCGCTTCGGATAGCCTCCGCGCCCGGCTAGGAAACGCGCCCGTGGCATTTCAGCTCGTGCCGCGTTCCTTCACCCTCAGCGATCTCCAGGCCGTCTATGAAATGATTCTGGAGGAACCGCTGCACAAGGCCAGCTTTCGGCGCACGCTCGACGCCGCTGGCATAGTGAAGCCACTGGAGGAATGGCGCATCGAGGGAAGGGGTCGCCCCGCGCAGCTGTATCGTTACAAGGCACGCAAGCGCCGCGCAAAGCGCCATGGCATTCGCTTCGATATGCCGACGGCATAATTGTGATCCGGACAAGACCAGCCCGCTGATCGCTGCTCGCTGATCCACCACTAAGTCACTTTTTGCTCCCAAGTCCGATCGCCCGCAAGGAATTCCTTTTCTTCATGGCCGGACTCCACAGGTCGCCGCTTTGCGCCACTCGAGAGGGCATCGTCGCGATAGTGAAGTCTCGAAGGTCCAGAGAAGGAGTTATTTCGCTCCACTCGAGCGGGGCGGACACCAGCGCGCCCGGCTTCGCTCGCACGGAGTAGGCGCAGGCGACGCTTTTACCCCGGATATTCTGGAGATAGTCCACATATACCGTGCCTACTGGGCGCCGATCGACTCGACGTTCAACAGTCGCGATCTTTGGATGTGTCCCGGCGACCTGCGTCGCTACCAGCTGCGCCAGGATAAGCGCCGTGTCGTACCCGCTCCCGGTCGGTAACGGAAGTACAACGTGAATTCCGCGCGAGCCGGACGTCTTGGGCACTCCAGTGATCTGTAGCGCTCCGAGCTCCTCCTGGACGGCGAGGGCAACTTCCACGACTTGCCTGAAGTCTGCGCCGGGTCCTGGATCGAGGTCGAGAATGGTGTAGTCCGCCGCGTCGATCGATTGGACTCGTGACTGCCACGGATCCATTGAAATGCAGCCGATCTGTGCGAGATACAGCAACGTTTCAAGGTCGCCGCCTACGATTCGGGGCTGTGCACCTTCGTCGGTATCGATACTTTCCACCCTGACACCTGGCGGTGCTTCCTTCGGCGGCTTCTGCTGAAAGAACGGCGTGCCATCGATACCCTCCGGGAATCGCCGCAGCACCAGCGGACGATCGGCGATGACAGGAAGAATGTACTTTGCCATTTCCGCGTAGTAACGCAGCACTTCACCTTTCGTGTGACGAGGTTTCGGGAAGTAGACTTTCCCCAGGCTCGTCACCTTGACCTGTTGCTCCTCAGTAATTTTTACGATCCCATCGCCGCGCCCCCCTTCGATCTGCTCGAGCTGACTTGTCACTGAGCTCGCAGCCCCGCTGGCGGGCTTGCTCCTCCGAACAGTTGAACGACCGCGCTTCCGGCCGATCTCTCCGGCAACGTTTTCCGGGACAAGAAGAAGAGCGGAAGAGTCTGCTACTGGTTCCGAAGAGGGAGCTTTTCGCTTTTTCCCTTTAGTCCTTTCTTCGACTTGCACACTCTGGCGTTCCCGCCCTACCTCGCGCGCGGATTTGTCGTCGCGAATGCCGAGGAAGACAGGTTGTCGAAGCTTTCCATCCGTCGTCCATTCGTTGAACTTTATCTCCACGACGATTTCCGGGCGTACCCAGTGCGCTTTCTCATTTGTCCTGGGTGCTTGCTCGAAGGGAGCAGCGGTTACGCTCAGAGCGTCCAGTCGGCGACGCATATCCTTGAGGCCCGCTCGGGTGAACCCTCCCCCAGCGTGACCCGCATAAATAAACCGATCGCCACTGAAATAACCCAACAGGAGCGCGCCGAGGTGTTCTCGGGAGTTTCTTGGCTCGGTGTAACCTCCCACAACGAACTCCTGACGAAACTCGACTTTCAACTTGACCCAGTGACGGGAGCGTGCGCCGAAGACGTACGGGGAGTCCATTCGCTTGGCTATGACACCCTCCCATCCGGCCGCGCGCGCGCGCTCCAGCATCACGTTCCCGTCATTCGGAACCGATTCGCTCAGTCTGATCTGACTCGAAGTGCGCTTGCGAAGCGTGCTCGCGAGTCGTTTGCGCCGGTCTGACCATGGGAGGTTTGGAAGTGCTTCCTCTCCGTCGAGGAGAAGATCGAAGGCCATAAGAGCCGCGGGAGAATTCTCCGAGTGCGTCGCTATGGAGCTAGCGTCGGTAACGTGCATCCGCTGCTGCAGGACTTGAAAGCGCACGACTTCCCCCTCGCTGGAAAGCGCCACGATCTCGCCATCAAGAATCAGGGGGCTCCCATGTTGAGCAACCAGCTTCCTGATGGCTTGGACGATTTCGGGGAACTGCCTGGCTTTGTCGTTGCCGTTGCGGCTGAGGAGCTGTATCTGAGTCAGGGAGCCCACGGCAAGAACCCTGATTCCATCGTACTTGGGCTCGAATGTCCACCCGGAATCGGAAGGTACGGTTGAAGCAACGCTCGCCAGCATCGGGGCGAGCGAAGGAACGCTTGCGGCTGTATTGATTTGGTGCGGACGCTGAACATCAACGGCTTCAGATTTGTCTTGCGGGGGGGGGCCCCCGCGCGAGGTCCGTGTCGACGGCCTGCGCTTCTGCTTCCGCGAAGGTTTTCCCTCCGCGATCTCATCCATCGTACGCCCAGTTGTAATAGAAGTAGTCTCTGACTCCGTGATGTCCGAGTCAGAGTTCGCATGGTCGTCCCGATGCTTGAGAAGAAGCCACTGCGGTTTTCCCGGGCGCTTCATGCGTACGAGAACGTAGGACCCGCGCAGTCGCTCACCGCTCAGGGTAAACTTGAGCTCCCCCGCCTCATGTCCGCGCAGCAAGGTTGCTTCATGACCGGAACCCTCGGAATTGTCGGCCGTATAAGTGCCGCGGTCCCAGATCATCACAGTGCCGCCGCCATACTGACCTTTCGGAATCGAGCCTTCAAACTTGTTGTATTCAATGGGGTGATCTTCCACCTCCATCGCTAGCCGTTTCATGGCTGGGTCAAGGCTCGGCCCTTTCGGTACGGCCCAACTCTTCATGGTGCCGCCCATTTCCAGGCGGAGATCGTAGTGCAAGTGACTCGCGGCGTGCTTCTGAATGACGAATTCAAGGGTGCGCTCAGGTGCTGCATGCACTCGCTTGACTCGTGTCGCGCTCGGCTTATCTACCTCGCCTGCAGGCTCACCGGTGATACGAAAATCGCGCTTGCGGCGATACTCAGTGAGGTTCTTTCGGGAACTCATACGCCGTATATCCTCGCGTTGGTGCAGCCGAGAGGCAAGATCGCCAGCCAGAAGCCATGCCCGCGTTCCCGGCGGAATGCAAAAGCGCCCCGGCTTCGGGGCGCCTGCATGGTCGAGCTGAGCTTAGTCTTGAGTCTTTACAACGTCTGCGGCCTGAGGACCTTTCTGCCCATCGACAATCTCGAACTCAACGCGATCGCCCTCAGCAAGGGATTTGAATCCGCTTCCCCCGATTGCGCTGTAGTGGACGAATACGTCTGGGCCCCCTTCGCGGGACAGAAATCCGTAGCCTTTCGCGTCGTTGAACCACTTAACGGTACCGATAATGCGAGCCATGGTGCAATTTCCTCCCCAGCCCAGGGGACTGACGGTGTCGCGCGATCCGCCGAACTTTTACAAATACTGTAAAGCAAGCGGTCGCTCAGAGCGATCCAGGATATGCTCTAATAGATAATGCGGCATTAGTTGTTGACAAGACCGAACAGAATGACTGGTCGGGAAGCAGGGAAGGTCAAAAAGGAAGGGTTGGCAGCTCGTTCCCAGTATCCCGATTTCCAGTCAAGAGCCGCTATGCTGCCCCCGCAATGTAGCGCGCCATACGGCCACATTTAGCGCATGTGAGGGTGACGTGCGACCGAGGTGGAGCTGGCTTGTTGGTCGGGTCGCGGTCGATCTGACCCGAACAACTCGGACAGCTGAGCGGCACTCCGCTTCGATCGCTTGAAATAAGCTGCAGCGCCTGAGCTGGATTGTACGTTGCCGGACGAGGTTTGCGCATGGAGGCCTCCTGAGTAAAATCGCCGTCCCGCGCCGGATCGGGCAGGACGTACCTACAATGAACTAGCATCTTGAAGCGTCGATCAGCACCTAACCGCACTGGCAAATGGCGGCACCCCTACTACCTGCTCTTTTTCGTCGCCATTGCATGTGGGCCTCGTGCGCGAATACCCACACGGCCCGCAGTCCTGCCGCAAGCGCTGACTGCAGAGCATCCCGGTGCGGTACTCGCAAGACAGCTAGCGCCCCTTTTGTACCTGCAGCGCGACGAATGGTTCCCACTAGTACGAATCCTGGCGGTTTTACACCCTTCGCGCCCGGTTATCGCCTACCATTTGCTTTGGCGCGACGACGCACACGCCGCCTGGCTTCCCTTCACGATTCCCACCGATCAGGAAGTGGTGTGGGTGGGGTACGATTCCACCGGCGCTCCATCAGATCTCTGGACTTACTGGCATGGCAGCATTCTGCACGCCAACTGGAGAGGAAAGGGTCAGGTGATCGTCGATGTCCAATGGGGAAAGCATGGATCCATGCCCAGTCGCACGCGCGAGCGCGATTTGCCGTTGTTCAAGCGACTCGGCGATTTCTATGCGATTGCCTGGTTAGGGCTTCCCGACTTGGCGCTCGGGCGGCTGACCCGTGCAGGCCCCCTATGTTTTTGCCACGGTTATGATCGGTATCGGGAATTCAACCGGCCCGTTTTTGTTGCTCCTCTTCTGGACGCTATAGTTCGAACGGAATCCCCAAATCAGTCCCTTCGGCTGCTTTTTGGGAAAACCTACTCGGAGAAACCTAACTGGCCCTGGTAGGGCCTCCGTCGGTTTGAATAAGCGAGGCTACATCCCAGTAACGAAGCGGCCGGCCATTTGCCGCGCATGGATTCTCAGGCGCTCCGGGAAAGTAAACATCTGACACATGAAAGATTTGCAGAAGGGTTGGCAAACCTGACAGGACAGTTTGCGTCCTCCATGTGTTATCCTGCCTGAAACCGGTTGAAGTGCTGCCGATTTACCCTTCCGGCATTCCCCAGTTGTGTTTTTTCCGCCAGAGTGCTCGACGGTCGACGCGCCATAGCTTGTTTTTATCACCGAATTCGGCGTTATCGGGAAACGCTGCGTCGTCCGCCGCCGCTTCCCGAAACGAAGCGCCCTTTGCCGATGCCTCGTCCGCCCAGTGCAGAACCTCGGCTTCGAGTGTGAGAGGACGGACAGGACTTCCGAACTCGAGGACGCCGTGATGAGAGAGGATAAGATGCTGGAGCTCCAGACTTTGCTCGTCGGAGCAGAAAGGCTCACCCAGTTTCCTTAGCTTTCGGTCGAGCATGAGGCAGCCCAGCACCACGTGCTCTATCAGGTGCCCTTCTCGCGTTCGGCCGAAGCCTTCCCAGGAAATGCTGTAAGCCTCGACTTTGCCGATATCGTGAAGCAGAGCACCAGCGACAGCCAGATCGGCGTTCGCGCGCATCGCTTTTGCTGTCTGCCGCGCGATAGCCGCCACCTCAGTCACGTGTTCCAGCAGGCCGCCCAGCCGACAGTGATGCCCTCCTACCGATGCGGGCGCACGCTCAAATCGCCCCCGAAAATCATCATCTGCGAAAAAAACATCTAGAACGCGTCGGATGGTCGGCGGAACGATCTGCGATCGGAAACGATCGAGGATATCCCAGTACTCCGCTGGATCGCGATCAATCGAGGGGAGGAAATCCTCGAGCCGTAGTTCCTCGCGCGGGAGAATGCGGAGCGGCGCGGAAAGCACCAGTTGCCGTCTGGCGCGGTAGAGCCCGATATTCCCGATCGCCTGCACGACATCGCCCCTTACGACTCCGTCCAGCCAGTTTTCGGCGATCCTATCCGACCAAACGGGCCCGGAATCGATTTGACTGCAAGCATTACCGAGTGTCACGATGAAGAACGGATCACCGTTTGACGTTCTCTTTTCCGCCAATTCCACAACGCGGAGCTGGTGCTGCACCCGGTCGCCGAATTCCAGACGCGAAAGGTTCAATTGAGGCATGGGAGAGAAAGACTGGGTGCGGATTGCGGAAGACTGGATTGCGGACTGCGGATTGCGGACTGCGGATTAACTACTGCGTGCAACAAAAGGTTTCATGGCGCACCGTACCCGAGTCAGCAGTATAACCGACGCGAATGACAGTCACCTTTTTGATGCAGGTACGCAGTACGCAGGTCCGTTACCAAGTCCGCAATCCGCAATCCGCAATCCGCCCTATCCCTGATACACAACATCCCCCTCAGCATCCAACCCCATTTCCTGATGCATGCCGCAGACTCCGCAAATCATTACGGCGTGCCAGGCTTCCGCGAAGTCTTTTTCCTGCTGCGCTGTGGCAGCCTTGACGACCATCTTCTTGTAAGAGTACTCCCCGCAATTGTCGCACGGCTGCGCGCGCGCGATGCGCTCCGCCCGCTCGCGTGTGATTATCGTCAAGCCTAGGGATCCTCATCGGGGTCGCGCGGTGGAACATTGCCCGACGATGCTGACGACGGCGATACCAGGGACGGCGCGAACAAGGGGATGCTTGGGGACGGAATTCCACCTGTCCTCGGCGCCGTGGTCCGTGGCCCGCCACTGTCGCCGGAAGCATTCGATAACATCGCTCGAAATCCGCCGAGTGCGCCCATGACGCCCGTGGCCTCAGCGGGCAGGAATATCGTCGTACCCTTTCCCTGAGTAATCTGAGGTAGCGCATCGAGATACTTCTGTCCGAGCAGATACATCGCTGCCTGCCCCTCCGGCAGCGCATCACCGATCCGCCGGATTGCCTCGGCCTCCGCCTGCGCCATCATGAGGCGCGCTTCCGCCAGCCCCTGAGCACGCAGGATCGCGGCATCCTTCTCGCCCTCCGCGCGGCGCACCTGTGACTCGCGAACGCCCTCAGCCTCAAGAATAGCGGCGCGTTTCGTCGCCTCCGCGTTCGTGACTGCGGCCCGTCGCTCCCGCTCGGCGCGCATCTGCAGCTCCATTGACTGCTGGATGTCGCGCGGCGGCTCAATCGCCTGCAATTCAACGCGCGTCACGTCCACCCCCCAGCCTATCGATGCCTCCTCGATTACCTCACGCATCCTTTTGTTAATCATGTCGCGGCTAGCGAGCGTCTGATCCAGCTCAATGTCACCCACTATGTTGCGAAGAGTAGTGCGGGTAAGAGTCTCCAGGGCGTACGGCAGATTCTGAATTGCGTACGCGGCCTTTTGCGGATCGGCGACGCGATAGTACAGAACCGCGTCGATATCGATCGTGACGTTGTCCTTGGTGATAACCGGCTGACTCGGAAAATTGAGAACCTGCTCGCGAAGATCGATGCGCGATGTCGAGCCCGCTGTCACACGCTTTACACCGCTAACATCGGCTTCGAAATACCTGACGTCGATCGTCTTCGGCCGTTCGATGAACGGGATCAGGATATTGAGTCCGGACCGCGCTACACGATTGAACCTGCCCAGCCGCTCGATCACGAGCACTTCAGCCTGTCCGACGATCTTGAATGAGCTAACGCCGATCCAGAGCCCGATCAACGCAATGACGCCCAATACGATCAGTGCGACCATGAACGCTCCTGGTGGGGGATGCTGATTTTATTCTAAGGTGGGACGCGCTGGGCGGGAAGCGGGGATTCCGCCCTCACTTCCACTCGGCAAGAAAGATATTCGTCTCTCCCGGAGTTTGCGCGTTACGATTCGAAGCCCACACCAGCTTGGTGCCATCTGGGCTGAACATGGGAAAACCGTCGAACTCGGGCGCGGTCGTAACTTGCTCCAACCCGGAGCCGTCGGTGTTGATGAGAAAGAGATCGAAGTTCTGAGCCTCGCGCCCGCGTGGATTACGGTAGTTTGACGAGAAGATGATCCGGCGACCATCCGGAGTGAACGATGGCGCGAAGTTGGCGCCGCCCAGTGACGTGATCTGGCGCTGATCGCTTCCATCCGCGTTCATGGTCCAGATTTCCATGCGATTTGGTCGGATCAGTCGCTGAGCCAGCAGATTCCGATATTGCTGTAACTCCGTGCTATCGACGGGGTGATGCGCACGGAAGACGATCTTCGCTCCATCGGGAGAAAAGAAAGCGCCTCCGTCGTATCCGGGAGTCGTGGTGAGACGCCGCACGCCCGAGCCATCAACGTTCATCGTGTAGATATCGAGATCGCCGTCCTTGAGGGAGGTGAACACTATGGTCTTGCCGTCGGGCGACAGAGTTCCTTCCGCGGTATACGTTCCATAGCTCGTGATTCTTCGAAGCGCTGAGCCATCGGCGTTCGCGGTATACATGTCGAATGGGTCAAGACCCCAGACGTAGCCCTGGGACGGGTCGGGACGTGGTGGGCAGGCGGTGTCCGCCGCATGCGTGGACGCGAAGAAAATCTTGCGGTCGTTCGCGAAAAAGTATCCGCAAGTTGTTTTTCCGTGGCCATTACTCACCCGCCGCAGTCCGGTTCCGTCAACGTTCATTACGTACTGCTGATCGCAGCGACGTCCATCGCGGGCGGATTGGAAGATCAGGCGCATCCCATCGGCGCTGAAATATGCTTCCGCATTCTCCCCGCCCGTCGTCAGCTGGCGAACGGCTGAAAGACGAGATTCTCCAGAGGAGGCCGCGGGTATGAAGGGCGCAGGGGTGGTTGAAGCCCGCCCGTCCTGTACTGCCCGCGATTCCGCGATCGTATCCCTTACAATGATGTCGGTTCCCCCGGCTTTGGGGTGCCCGCATGCAACCGCGGCCACCAAGGTGGCCGCGGTTAAGAGCAATTTATGTGTCAGCGAACGGCTCATTTCTGAAGTGGCTTACTTGATAATCGCGCGGGCGAGTGTAAAAAGATCCTGCTGAGTTTGACCCTTACGGATCAACTCGAGCGCTTTCTGCATCTGAGG
>JACDCM010000442.1 GCA_013817545.1 Gemmatimonadaceae bacterium
GGCGACACCCTGCAGGTTGCCCCCTCGCTCGATTACGAGCAGGTCATTGCGCAAGCGTCTGGGGCTGTGGGAGACGTTGTGCAGCTCAGCGCTGATCTCCGCCAGATCACCGGTGGTTTAGTGCGGGGCGACGGTACGATGGGACAGCTCCTGACGAATCGGTCACTGTACAACGAGCTCGACGGGACATTGGTACAGTTCCAGACGCTCCTGCGCCGGCTTGAGAGGCCCAATGGCACTTTTGGGCGTCTCATAGATGACCCGGAACTCTACAACAGGATGACCACGGTTATCGGGTCGATGGACTCGCTTCTCAAATCGGTGAACTCGAGCGAGGGAACGGTGGGGCTTCTGCTCGCCGACACGACTCTGTACAAGAGGCTGGTGGGAATCACCTCTGGCGCGGACAGCTTGCTAAAGACGCTGACCACCGGGAAAGGCCTGGCCGCACGCATGCTGAACGATCAGGAGATGTACGACAAGTTGCTAAAGACCGTGACTGATCTCAGCGCAATTCTGGAAGATGTGCGGCGCGATCCGTCGAAGTACACGAAGGGGATGATCAAGGTCTTTTAGGGGTAGTGGGGCATTGGGGGTGGGGAGTAGAATGTCGCCCGCGTCTGATGGTCGCAGCGCAGTACTCCCGATCCCCCACGGCCCACTCCCCGTCTTCGCGGTTCTGGCTCTCTCGCTCATCGGCATCTCCTTTGCGGGGCCGCTTGTAAGACTCTCAAGCGCTCATCCGATTGCCATAGCGGTGTGGCGCCTCGCATTTTCGCTAGTGCTTATCAGCGTGCCACTCATCTTTTCACGGGGATGGCGGCAATGGAGGCTACTCGGCGTTCGCAACGCTGCACTCGCAGGCGGCGCTGGCGTTATGCTCGCACTCCATTTCTGGTCGTGGAACACCGCTGTAGGGATGACCAGTATCGCGGCTGCCGTCGTACTCGTTAACGTCCAGCCCTTGATTGTGGGAGTTGTTTCCGCGACATGGCTCAAGGAAGCGCCAGGGAATCGGCAGTGGGTGGGGATTGGCATCGCGATGATCGGGGCAATCGTGGTTGCATCCCCGGACCTCAAAGGCTCGGCGGGCTTGCTGGAGAATCGCGCGTTGCTTGGCGATCTCCTGGCCTTTGCAGGAGCAGTAACGGCCGCGCTCTATTACCTCTCGGGTCGCCGTCTCAGACAGACCCTGGATATTTGGCCCTATGTGGCGCTCGTGTATGGAGCATGCTTTCTGACGCTCCTGCTGATAGCGGGTCTCTTGCGAGTACCACTTGCACCGCAGCCGCCGAGTGAGATCGCGATCTTCGCAGCGCTGGCTGTCGGACCGATGCTGCTTGGGCATACCGGCATGAACTGGGCACTCAAGTACCTTCCGGCATACGTTGTGAATCTCACGACGCTCGGAGAACCGATCGGCGCCACTCTACTGGCCGCTGTATTGCCCGGTATTCGGGAGATACCTCCGGCGGTGACGCTCATTGGTGGCGCGATCGTTCTCACGGGGATAGCTGTCGCGCTGCCCAAAGCGAATGGCGGGAACGGGTCCGTGACGAAAAACGAGTGAAGCAGCAACAAAGAATCCATCGATGAACACAGTAGATCTGGACATAGTAGCTGTGCGTGGTGCGACTGTTGAATCAAGGCATCGCGTACACGCCGCGGTTGTGGACCACACGGCGAGCTTGCGCGTCGTGGCCGGCGATCCCGGGCTCGTCACCTTCTGGCGATCGTGCGCCAAGCCGTTCCAGGTTATGCCGTGGGTCGCGAGTGAAGGGTATGCGAGGGTCGGGTGGGGTGACGACGAGCTTGCATTGGCTTGCGCCTCTCATGGCGGAGAGCCAGAACACGTCGCGATTGCAAAGAAAATGTTGGCTGATTCGGACCTTGACGAAGGCGATCTGGCTTGCGGGGTGCACGAGCCACTGTCACGGCGCGGCATCCGCTTGGCAGAACGATCGGGCGAAGCACTCAGCCGCCTGCATAACAACTGCTCCGGGAAGCATGCAGCAATGCTGGCATTGGCACGCCACAACAAATGGTCTCTCCTTGGCTACGAAAAGCGGGGCCATCCTGTTCAGCGCGCCATGCTCAGTTCGGTCGCCAGGTGGACAGGTGTAGATGAACAGCTAATTCCACAGGCGGTGGATGGCTGCGGTGCAGTCACATTTGCACTTCCTCTAAGCGCGATGGCGCTGGCTTTCGCGCGGCTGGGACGCGCGTCCCGGAACGGCGATGAGATTCCCACGCGAATCGTCGACTCGATGCTGGCTCGCCCATTTCTCGTGGGAGGCACCGACAGGTTCGACTCGGTGCTCATGGAGGAAACCAAAGGATCCATTCTATCCAAGGTCGGTGCGGAGGGGGTCCATTGCGTTTCCATACCGGACAAATCGATAGGTTTCGCTCTGAAAGTAGCAGACGGCACGATACGCGCGCAGCATTCGGCGGTGCTTCGCCTTCTGCAGCATCTCGGCCATCTTCCGAGCGATCCGGGCTCCCGGCTAGCTGCGTATCTTCGTGCGCCTGTTCTCAACACGCGAGGCGAGGAAGTTGGCTTCATCGCTCCAGCTAACTGATCGGTGCGCGGTGCACGGTGTTCGGTGCACGATTGGCACCGCGCGGAGCCAGGTGTTCGGACAACCTGCCGGGTTGTACTCCTTCAACAGGCTCCCGGCCATCTCAGTTTGCAGTTAGCTACTTGTGCGAAATCACATTCTGGAACCAGGTGAGGAGCCGCGCTCGAACGCTGTTTGGCGCAGCAATTCGATGACAAAGCGAAACGGTGAAGTTGCGAAGTTGAACGTGCTCGACGAACCCACACGCGGGCTGATTAGCCTCGCCGCATGGATCGCGGTCGGTAGCGAGACGCAGTTGCGCGCAGCTGTCAAGCGTGCGGCAGAAGGTGCGGTTGAACCGATGTGGGTCGAGGAGATAATTCTTCAGTCGTATCTTTTCGCTGGATTTCCCCGGGCGCTCAATGCGGCTCGCGAGTGGCGAAAGGAATCCGGGCTCCCGGCGCCAGCTTCTAACGGAGATCTCGCGATCACTGCGGAAGCGCTTCGCGTCCGAGGTGAAGAAACGTGCGCTGAGGTGTACGGACCACTGTATGCACGTTTGCGCGTCAACATACGTGCGTTGCACCCGGTCCTCGATTCCTGGATGGTCGTTGAAGGATACGGAAAAGTCTTGTCGCGCCCGGCGCTCGACTTGCCGAGGAGGGAGCTGTGCATCGTCGCGGTGTGTGCGGTGTCGGGGCAGGACCGGCAGCTTCATTCGCATTTGCTCGGCGCCCTGAACGTGGGTGCTTCGCCGAATGCGATTGACGCGACCCTGGATATCATTGAGGATATGTGCCCCACTGAGG
>JACDCM010000443.1 GCA_013817545.1 Gemmatimonadaceae bacterium
TGGTAGAGTAGTGAAACAGTGATTGTGCGTCCGGCACGCAACAGACCATGACTGAAGAAAAATCAAAGGAAAATGAGGCGGAGCCGGCGAAGGACGAAGTTGTCCTGTTGAAGGATTTGTCGCCAAGAAAGGAGGTGACCGGCGGAGGAGCGAAGCTTCTCTTCGGTGAAGACCGGGCCCCCAAGCTGGAGCCCGAGAAGTAAAGTCACAACGCGCGATAACCCTGGCACGCGGCAGGCGCGAGCGGGGATCGGCACTCACTCTGGAGGAAGGACAATGGCTACCGACGAGCAGAAGAACCGTGACGACATGAAGCGCGATGACAAAAAGGACAACCTCAAGGATCTGTCCGCCAAGAAGCTGAATCGCGACGAGGAAGAGAGGGTAAAGGGTGGTGGTGGCGTGAGGCCGGAAGAGGATCTCACATAAACCAGCCTGGAGCGGGAAGTCGGTCCCCGATCTCTGAACAAAGGCTCGGGATAGCCGACTGGACGAAAGCGGTTGCCGGGTGAGTTCGTAAAAAGACGGAATCTCGCGTGAACACCACTGGCGTAGGCGGGGCTTCGAGCAATCGAGGCCCCGCTTGTCATATCCCTATGTCTTCCTTCCAAAGCTCGGGGTGCGCTGTTATGAACGTCGTCATGAGGTGGATACATTCCGGGTCCTGAACCACTTCGACGTCAACTCCACGAGAGCGGAGAAGATCCTCGTCGCCACGAAAAGTGCGATTCTCCCCCACAACTACGCGTCCGATTCCATACAACAGAATTGCGCCGGAGCACATTGGGCACGGTGAGAGTGTCGTGTACATCACGCAGTCGCGATAAACCGAGCCCGAGCGCCGTCCCGCATTCTCGAGCGCATCCATCTCGCCGTGCAACACCACGCTGCCTTTCTGCACGCGGCGGTTGTGTCCTCGGCCGATGATCGCATCACGGTGCACCAGCACAGCTCCAATTGGAACTCCGCCTTCGCTGAGCCCGGCCTTTGCTTCCGCAAGCGCAGCTTGCAGGAAGTCTTTCGCGTTATCTTTTTCCGGCATCGCTCACCTCATCAGGCGCGACAGTGACGCAACTCACGTAATCTCTATCTCCGTGATGGACCGAACGGACGGTTTCATTGTAGACTGAGTACACCTCAACGACAAAGTGATGACAACTTCTTCAGATCAATTTCGGCGCTTGCGGGCGCTGACTTTCATATCGCTGCTTCTCGCTCCCGCTGCAGCCAGGTCCGGCGCTGCTCAGGAACCTGGAACTCCCCCCGTGGCAGCGCCGGACAGCATGCTGGCCGACTCAGCCGGGATGAAGGCGAAACGGGCCGCGACGGCGCGACCAAAATCGCCCGTACCAGTGTGGCCGGTTCCCGGTCCCACTCCTTTGCCTGGATCCATCCTTCCGGCAAAGCGCATTGTCGCGTACTACGGAAATCCTCTATCCAAACGCATGGGCATCCTGGGCCAGGTGCCACCCGACGAAATGCTCTCGCGGCTCGACAAGGAAGTCGCTGCGTGGAACGCGGCCGACCCGTCCACGCCGGTGCAGCCGGCCCTTCACCTCATTGCAGTAGTGGCGCAAGCCGGTCCCGGCCGTGACGGCATGTATCGCGCCCGAATGTCGGACAGCCTTATCGAGCGCGTTGCCTCGTGGGCTGCTCGGCGCAACGCGATCGTTTTCCTCGACGTTCAGGTGGGCAAGAGTAATGTCAAGGCGGAGCTGCCTCGTCTCGTTCCCTTTCTGAAGAGACCGAACGTACACCTCGGCCTCGATCCCGAATTCTCCATGAAAGGCGGCCATAAACCTGGCACGCGAATCGGTACCCTGGATGCATCGGACATCAACTACACCATTGGTCTACTCAGCCAGCTGGTGACGGAGCACAATCTTCCGCCAAAAGTGCTCGTCATTCACCGTTTCACCCGTCCGATGCTTACACGGACGAAGCAGATCGAGCTGGACCCACGCGTGCAGGTGGTAATCGAGATGGATGGCTTCGGACCACCACGCCTCAAGCGGGATTCCTACCGGGCCTACGTGTATGCCGAGCCGGTGCAGTTCACCGGATTCAAGATTTTTTACAAGAATGACAAGCCCCGCATGACTCCCGAGGAGGTGCTGAAACTGACTCCGGCGCCCGTGTACATTCAGTACCAGTAAATTTCCGGAGGAACCCGGACGCGCTATCGGAACTCAGGGGTTTCGGAAATCGGCGATCATCATCTAGCATGCACTGCGGCTGCAACGGTATAGTTCCCGCCCGGAGCCTTTGCCGTCTGGTTCATCGCGATTCCTGCTGTCTGATCTCCCGATCCCCGATACCTTGCAACACCCATCACAGAGCGGCGACAGGTCGCCCGCCTCCCCGGTTTTTATCGAGCGCCTGCTCAGTCCCTTCGAACGATTCGGCGCTGCCGAATCGTCCGGCGGGTTGGTACTGCTCGCCTGCGCCGTCGTAGCTCTTGTCTGGGCTAACTCACCCTGGTCCGAGAGTTACTTCGGCCTCTGGGAAGCGAGCGTGGGCTTCACGCTCGGCACGTTCACGTTTTCAGCGACACTGCACCACTTTATCAACGATGGATTGATGGCGGTGTTCTTTTTTGTGGTGGGGCTGGAGATCAAGCGCGAGCTTCTCGTGGGTGAATTGTCGACGTGGAAACAGGCCGCGCTCCCGATCTTCGCCGCGGCGGGTGGCATGCTGGTACCTGCGGCACTTTATTCGGTTGTCAACGCGGGGGGGCCCGGTGCCGCCGGTTGGGGAATACCGATGGCAACGGACATTGCGTTCGCGATCGGAGTACTCGCACTGCTCGGCGATCGCGTGCCGACGTCGCTCAAGGTCTTCCTCGTTGCCCTGGCGATCGCAGACGATATCGGCGCGGTGCTCGTCATCGCGCTTTTCTACACGGAGAACGTTTCCTGGGGCGCGCTAGCTCTTGCGGGCGGGATTGTGGCGTTGCTTGCTATTGCCAATTCGGCCGGCGTGCGTCGTCCTGCCGCCTACGCTTTTCTCGGAGTTCTGCTCTGGGCCGCGATGCTCGCCTCCGGTGTTCACGCCACTATTGCAGGGATCCTGCTTGCCGCGACGATCCCCTCGCGAACTCGCATTAACGAAGATGAATTCCTGAGCCGCGGACGCCGAATTCTCGATGACTTCGAGCTGGGGTGCGGACCCGACGAAACCGTGCTCACCAGCGCCGCCCAGCAGAACGCTATTCACGAGCTCGAGCGCGCTTGCGAGCAAGCGCAGGCGCCGCTTCACGCCATTGAATACAGATTGCACGGCATAGTCGCGTTCGCAATCATGCCATTATTCGCTCTCGCCAATGCAGGGGTGCGCATTGATGGAGGTATCCTCGCACCACTTGCA
>JACDCM010000444.1 GCA_013817545.1 Gemmatimonadaceae bacterium
CCTCGCCAACGAACAAGTCATCAATGGCGAATGCGAGCGTTGCGGCACGCAGGTTGAGCAGCGCTCACTCGAGCAGTGGTTCTTTCGAATCACCGACTATGCAGGGCGCCTGCTCGAGAATCTCGAATGGATCGACTGGTCTGAGTCGACCAGAACGGCGCAGAGGAACTGGATCGGGAAATCGGAAGGGGCGGAGATTGTTTTCGAAATTCGGGACGCGGTTCTCGGCAAATCGTTGGGGAGTGGGGGTTCGGGGGTAGGGAGTGGTGAACAACTCGGAGACAAGGATCTCGGTGCGGCGCGGGATCCTGAATCCGTACTCCCGAACCCGCATCCGCCACTCCCCGTTTTCACCACACGCCCCGACACCATTTTTGGCGCCACTTATCTGGTGCTTGCTCCGGAACATCCGATGGTGGAAAGGCTGACAACAACAGACCAGCGCGCAGCGGTAGACGCGTATCGTGAACGCACCGCCAAGCAGGATCTGGTGTCACGCAAGGTCGCGGACAAGTCGAAAACGGGCGTCTTTACGGGCACCAACGCAACCAACCCAGCCACAAGCCTGCCGATCCCGGTCTGGATCGCCGATTACGTGCTAATGGAGTACGGCACCGGCGCCATCATGGCGGTGCCCGCACACGACGAGCGTGATTTCGCGTTCGCCATGTCGTACGGTTTGCCGATCAAGCGCGTTGTTGCCGGCGATGGCGAGGGCTTTGATACTTCCGTTGAATCTGCCTACTCCGGTGATGGGCGATTGGTGAACTCAGGGACTTTTGACGGTTTGCCTGCCGAAGAAGGCGCGCGCGCAATTACTGCCTGGCTCATCTCGCAGAACTCGGCCAAGTCTGTAGTCAACTACCGCTTGCACGACTGGTGTATCTCCAGGCAACGATACTGGGGCCCGCCAATCCCGATCATCTATTGTGATTCGTGCGGCCTGCAGGCGGTGCCGGTAAAGGATCTTCCGGTGCTGCTCCCTCACGTCGAGGATTTTCGCCCCGATGATTCAGGGGTGTCGCCGCTGGCTCGGCACAAGGAATGGTATCTCGTCCCATGTCCGGAGTGCGGGAAGACAGCTCGCCGGGAAACCGACGTGTCAGACACCTTTCTCGACAGCGCCTGGTATTTCCTTCGATATACAAGTACCGGCCGCGACGACGTCCCGTTCGACTCAGAGCTTACGCGACGGTGGCTACCGGTTGACTTCTACATCGGTGGCAACGAGCACGCAGTGCTTCACCTGTTGTACACGCGCTTCATCACCATGGTTTTACATGACATGGGCCACGTTGGCTTCGAGGAGCCATTCAAGCGCTTCCGCGCGCACGGGCATATTGTGCGCGACGGAGCCAAGATGTCGAAGAACAAGGGCAACGTCGTTAACCCCGATGCCTACATCGAGCAGTGGGGCGCTGATGCCTTCCGAATGTATCTCATGTTCCTGGGTCCCTTCGAGGAGGGGGGCGACCTCAGGGAAGGAGGGATTTCCGGAGTAAAACGGTTTCTCGACCGGCTCTGGAAGACGGCATCAGAAGCGGAGTCAACCGGGGAGCCCGATCGCGATGTGATGCGTAAGCTCCACCAGACCATAAGGAAAGTTGGTGAGGACACCCCCGCTCTTGGTTACAATACCGCCATCGCCGCGATGATGGAGTATATGAATGTGCTGCGCGCCGGCGAACGCGCGTCGCACCGCGCAGAGGTGGAGCCGCTGCTAATTCTCGTCGCGCCCTACGCCCCGCATATCGCAGAGGAGTTGTGGGAGCGGTTTGGACATTCGGAAAGCGTCTTCGAGACGCGGTGGCCCGAGTATGATCAGACCCTTGCCGTTGAGCAGATGGTCGAGTTGGTGGTGCAGGTGAATGGAAAGGTACGGGGACGTCTTATCGTTTCACCAGGAATATCCCAGGAGGAGGCAGTTCGCCTCGCCCGATCAGATCCGGGCGTAGCCAAGTTTGTGATCGGCGAACCGAGAAAGGCAGTGTTCGTACCTGGCCGGCTTCTGAATCTTGTTGTGTAGGCTTGTACTCGCGTGTCCAGGTAGGCGGCATTCGATATTCAGGTAACGTAAAGGCGCCGGCTCTCGGTATCACATTCGTTCATGGATTCGCCCGCTTACCTGCCGCAACTCTTTTCTCCGATGGAAGGCCCGCTCCTTTTCTGGCTTCCTCCACCATTGGCAGAAGCTCGGGATCAGCGTTGAGCCAGGCCTGTGCGACGAGCGTATATGCTTTGGTAGCTTCTTCGGTATTGCCCAACCGCTGTGCGACTCGTCCGCGTTCGAGGGCAAATACGATCTCTGTCGAGGTGAGCAGCACAGGAAGGCGCTCCCCGAGCGCTTCGAACGCCTCGCGCAGCTGCCCCCGTGACGCCTGCAAACGCGATCTGACAAGACGGTCGTGGAAGCAATCGGCGCACAGCGAATCGGGAAGGGCGAGAAATGACGCGAGTGCCGCTGCAGTATCTCGGCGTGCCAGTGCCTGATAAGCAATGGCGGCGGCGATAGCATAGTTTGCCGTCCGCACTGAGCCGATAGTGGCGCGCTTGTCACTCAGATGAGCGTTGAGCCGGTCCCCTGCAGTTCTGAGAGAAGCCGTATCACCCTCAGTCGCCCACCAGGGTAACGCGTACTTTAAGCGACCGGGGGCTCCCTCCAACCAACCGGCAAAAACCCGAGCGGCGCTATCTCGCGGTATGAATCCCAGTCGAGCCAGATCGGAAAACAGCCGTGAGCCGCCGCCAGCGACCGCCGCCGCCTGGTGCCCATGACCTCTCCAAGACAGCTGTGCCGCCAGCTGCTGCCGCGCTACAATCGAGTCGGTTTGAGAGGCGGTTTCCGGAAGGCGCGGGCCGGCCAACAATCGCGCGAGATGAAGAGCGGTTTCCCTGGAATCGGGCAAGCGCCGCAGCATTTGCCATGCGGTTTCCAGCGCGTGAAGAGGCACCGTGTCGAGCTGCCGCTTGAGGTCTGGGGAATTGATCTGTTTCGCCTCCAGGAGCTTCGCTACGAGCGCGATGCCGGGAGCTTGCTCATCGCGCGGATCGAGCTTCAGGTAGGCTCGTGCGTAGTGTAGCGCTGAGTCAGTACCGTGGAGGGTTGCCTCGAACTCCACCGTGTGCACGTAAGCAGGGGTGAAAGAGGAGTCCAGGGAAATGGCGCGCTGGAGGCCCTGGAGCATTTGCAAATCCGACATTCGGGTGCGAGCGTCTGGATTGTCCCAGTGGTAATGCGCATCCACAAGCGCTTCCCATGTCTCTGGATCTTCCCGGTATCGGTCTCTGGTAGTTTGCAGAGTGGCGAACAACCGGCGCACGTGGCTGTCGTACGCAGTGTCCTGAGACACATAGAGGGGCCAGAGC
>JACDCM010000445.1 GCA_013817545.1 Gemmatimonadaceae bacterium
CATGGTTTGGGTCGATGTCCGTTTCGTGGACGGCTGCGTGATTCGGATGAAGTTCCCGAGTGTCTACGCAGCGATAGGATTTCTCAACCAGCGGCAGCAATAGGGCCGTCGTGGCTATCCATCCAGATCATGCGGACGCCAGCTCTGGCGCCGTTCACCGCGGATCGCGGGCGATACGCTCGCAATCGGGGACGTCCCCTACCCAAGCCGAGTCCTGCTCCGTGTGCGTTGAGCGCCCGCGCAGTGTTTTGCCTGGAAACGACGTTGATGTAATCCAGTGCACCACCTGCTACTGATACCGAGGATCACTTTTGAGCCGCCGCCTGTACTTCCTCGCTGTCCTGCTCTCGTCTTGCGGAACCACGCCTGGTGCGCCACCGGTAAGTCAGATCCCCGTCTGCACGCCGCTGGATTCCACCGCTGCGTGGGCCCGCGCGAATCGGGCCTGGTCGCAGGAGGCCGGCCAGTCCTGGAGCAACGATTCTCTCCGGCGCGTGCTCCTCGAGCTCCGCGACCAGGATCAGTCGGCTCGCGCTGACTTCGGGTCCCGAATCGGCGACAGTGTATATGCCCGCCATCTCACCACCATCGATTCAGTGTTGGCCACGAAGATGGCGGAGATTCTCGACCGCTTTGGCCTGCCGACGCGGTCGATGGTCGGGGCTGCAGGTTCCGATGCGGCCATGCTCATTGTGCAGCACAATTGGTCCTTGCAAGAGCGCGTGCTGGCGTTAGTTGAGGCGCTGCCTCCGGGGCAGATCTCGCCACAGGCGCTTGCCATGCTCGAGGACCGGGTGCGCGTGCACCAGGGGAAGCCACAGCGTTTCGGCACACAATTCAATTCCGGCGCTGATGGCATCTTCCGTTTCGCAGCGACCAGTGACTTGCCTGGCCTCGCTGCCCGGCGCGTCCAGGCTGGGTTGCCGCCGTTAGCTCAGTACGTCTGTCTCATGGAGGAAGCCGGGATGCGCATCGACCGAAGCTCGCTTCCGCGAGAGGTTTCACCGTGAGCGCGCACGACGTGGACATCCTGTGGGGCGGGTACGCGGGTTGACCGGCGTCGCTCGACGCCGTTGAGCAAGAATGCCCGCTGATCGCCCCGACCCCGCTCAAGGCACCCTCGTGCGCGCCCTTGTGGTGCGCGCATTGGCGGTCAATATCGTCAACATGATCGTCGGCTCGGGCATGTTCGTGCTGCCTGCGGCCGTCGCGGCGGTCCTCGGCCCGTCGTCCGGCATCGCCTACCTCGTCTGTGTGCCGTCGCCGTCGGACTCGCGCGGCCGTTGCCGTGGTCCTGATCGAGTCCCTGCCGCGCTTGTGCCGGTCGCGGGCGAGGCCGTTCCTCGCGCCGCACTCCTCGTTTTGCTTTACACGGCGCTTGCAGCCGCTAACATCCGCGGCGTGGGCACGCGAGCGCGACTCGTCGAGCTTGTGACCCCCGAGCGTTTCAATCGAATTCTCAGGACGGTGATCGATAGGCTGGTCAGCTCTTGATAGTCCTGGAAGCCTCGTCCCACGTTACGGGGCTTTTGCGAAAGTATGCTTCGTTGGCCATGTGGCAGGCCAGCGCCGCGTTGTGACCGAAAACCGCGTCCTGGACTACGGGCTTCCGGGAGCGCACGGCCTCGAAGAAAGCCCGCAGATGCGGCTTGATGTCGTTCATGTTTGGTCCCCGAAATGAAGTCGTCTGAGACAGCATCTCCTGGCCCGGCTTCGGATCGTTTTCTTCGTGCCATTTCTTCGTATACTCCTCGCGCATGGCTCGCGGAAAGCTTCCGGCGTAATAGCTGGGGGAGGTATCCTTGCCGGTTTGAGGCGCGAAGCTCACGGCGTTTCCCGTGACTTCCAGAATCCCCCTGGATCCCTGGATCCGGTAAGTCTCCGGCATCGACGTACCCAGATTCAGATGCATGCTAACGGGCAGTTTCCCGTAGTAATAAAGGGTGGAGTGAACGTCCGGCATGTTACGGCCGTCTTTCCAGCGCAGGAGTCCACCAACGGACGAAGCCTGTTTCGGCGGCTCGTTGAGGTCGAGCATGAACATCATGCCGCTGATCAAGTGGACCAACAGGTCTCCGGCAACTCCGGTTCCGTATTCCTTCCACTGACGCCAGCGCGCAAAGATGTTCGCGTCGAACTGCCGCTTCGGTACATCTCCCTGCCACGTTTCCCAGTCCAGGGTCTGGCGGGAAAGATCGAGGGGTGGCGGATACACCCACGCCCCGCCTGGATCGTTGCGTCCCAGCCATCCTTCCACCAGCATCACGTCACCTAGCACGCCCTGCGATACCATTTCTCGCGCTTTCGCGCAGATCACGGAACTGACACGCTGGGAGCCGACCTGCACAATGCGTCCGCTTTTTTTGGCGGCAGCGACCATCGCCACGCCATCGGCCGCGTTGTGAGACATCGGCTTCTCGCAATAGATGTCCTTGCCCGCGTTCAAGGTGTCCACCAGAATCTTCCTGTGCCAGTGATCGGGAACCGCGGCCACGATGCAATCGATGTCCTTGTTTGCCAGAAGCTCCTGATACCGTCGAGTGACGGGGAGATTCGCTCCAGCAATCTCCCGGGCCAGAGTGTGTCGCCCGTCGTACAGGTCGCAGGCGGCGGCACATTCGACTTCCGGAAATTTGATCGATTCGGTAAGCAGCGACGACCCCTGCATGCCAACGCCGATGATGCCGAAGCGAACCCGGTCACTCGCGGCAACGGGCCGCAGTGCAGCCAGTGCAGGCTCGGGGCTCAGCAGAATGGTTCTTGCCGCGACTGAGGCGCCTGCGGCGGCGGCGGTCATACCCAAAAAGTCACGGCGCGAGAAATTGTTCTTTTTCATGGCGGCTCCTTTAAGTGAACACCAGGTCAGCCAAGTATGCGACTGAAGTCATGAAACGTCGAGGAGTCTGGAGACGAAACGTGTCCCACTGTGACTTCAGTAGCCGCGTTTCGGTTGCCTGGTGTCCAGCGTTGTGTCCGTCCTGGAGGGTGCTGTCCCCGCGCCCGAAGTAATTGCGAGCCGCGCAGCGGCCGAAGCAATCTCGTCGTCGGTCCTGGAGCGGAGGTTGCTCGACGACGCCGAGGTACGTAATCAACAGATTGCCAATCAGACGCGAGTTTCGGTTCTGGCGGCGTTTGCGCTGGAGGGAACACTGACCTGGCGAATCCTTCGGGCTATACTTCGGAGGCAATGCTGATCACCAGGATCCAGAGATGGGGGAATAGCGGCGAGGCGACTTGGGAAAGCTCCGGCAGCAATCTGGAGGAGGTGCTGTCCATCCTCGATGCATGCATCTACTGAGCGCTAACAGCGGCCGCTGCTGACGCGTAACGCGTGTCCCGACTCAGCGCTCGCAGCGCCGCTTTGCG
>JACDCM010000113.1 GCA_013817545.1 Gemmatimonadaceae bacterium
CCTCGCCCAGCCGGTTGGGCACGACTACTGGCATCTGATGAACCTCGCTGGCCAGTACGCGTACGCCGGTCGTGAGTGGGTCGCTCGCAAGGTTGCGTCGATCATTGGCGGCAGCGAGATGGAGCTCGTGCACAACCACCACAACTTCGCGTGGAAGGAAGTGCATAATGGGGAAGAGGTCGTCGTCATCCGAAAGGGTGCGACTCCCGCGTTCCCGGGGCAGATGAGCTTTATCGGTGGGTCTATGGGCGACGATGCGGTTATCGTCCGTGGAACCGGCGCAGACGTCGCGTCATCAGAGGTGCAGGCAGTGCAGCGTGAGGCGTTGTACTCTACCGTGCACGGCGCTGGACGGGTGATGTCACGCACGCAGGCAGCGGGGAAGCGAAATCGCCGGTCGGGTCGCATTCTCAGTCCCGGTCTGGTGAGCGCTGAGATGATGCACAGCTGGGTAAAAGAGAAGGGAGTGATTCTCCGGGGCGGAGGTCTGGACGAGAGCCCGCATGCCTACCGTCGCCTGCCGGAGGTGCTCGCGTCGCAGGAGGGAACCATCGAGGTGCTGCACGTCCTCAAGCCGCTCATCGTTGTGATGGCCGGGGCAGATGAGTTCGACCCGTACAAGGACTAGAATCTGGTGACTGGGTGACGCGCTTGCCGCGCCCATGTGAAGTCATAACATGGACGTTCACACTCTCGAGCGCGTTTCCCTTTCACTGTATTCACCAACGCCCCCAGCATTCTCAACTCAGATCACCTCGTCGGCGATTCTGTCTATTCACCGCCGCCCTGGCATTCTCAAAGCCAAGCCCCTCGGTCAATTCGGTTCGGATCGACCGAGCAGAATGAAACCCGCATTCTGGAACTCCGTTCGGAGTACAACCTCCCTAGATTCAATATTGTGCCGCAAAAGTCAGCGATCGAATAGCGTTTACGGCCAGTCGTCTCGTTCTCCCAGTGCCAACGACATGAATTCAGAGCGCCTCGCGCCGATCCCTGCCTCACTCGGCTCGCCTGACGGCGAGGCGCGAGAACGCGTCGTGCAGGCACTGTGCATCCACTTCGCGAGCGACCACCTCACCATGCATTAGTTGGAGGATCGGCTCGAGCGCGCGTATGGCGCGCGATCGGTTGGGGAGCTGGAGGGATTGGTAGCCAATTTGCCGATGCTTCCGTTTGACAAGGTAGATCAGGGACTGGTTCCGATTATCGCACCGCCGAGTGCGATTCCATCGCGCGGCGTGCTGCTCGCCGTGATGGGCGGCAACGGACGTAGAGGCGGCTGGCTCGTTCCGCGGCACCTGAAGATTGTTGCCGTCATGGGGGGCGCGGAGCTCGACATGCGTGAAGCCAGGTTCTCACCCGGGGTTACTGAAATTGATGTCTTTGTGGTGATGGGAGGTGTGGAAATCTCCGTCCCGCCGGGTGTGCGAGTGGAGATTGTCGGCTCCGCATTCATGGGCGGATTCGACGCGGACGCCGGTGACGCGTCTGCTCTGGATCCGTCGCAGCCTGTCCTGCGAATTTCAGGTGTCGTGGTTATGGGGGGAGTCGAAGCAAAGGTGCGGAAGCCGGGCAAAAAAATGCTCAAGAAATTTCACGCGGCGTGGGAGGCGGCGAGGAGACTGCCTGGCGGCGGGAGGCAGTAACTACCCCTCAGCTAAGAGCGCGCACGAGAGCCAGCACGACAACGACGGAAAGGGCAAGGCCGGCGATCGCCAGCAAAGCCAATATGATCGCAATCGCCGCTACCAGAGAGCGGCTCGACGCCTGTGTTGCACCGGGCTTCGTCAGAAACCGTTCGAGCAGAGCCACGTTGCGCGTATTCGACTTCCAGCCGACGTCGAACGCATCACCGAGTATGGGAACAGCGGACACGATTGTATCCAGCGCGACGTTGCCAAGCATACGCACGACTACCGCTCGTGGAGCGCCAAGACGCGCTCCCAACAGAACGACGTAGCCAGAAAGAGCCGCCCCTGCAACGTCGCCGAGTCCCGGTACGAGACCGAGCACAGGGTCCAACCCGACACGTATTTTGGTTCCGGGAATGCCCACTGCACTGTCGAGGATTCGCGCGACCGCGCGAGCTCGATTCAATGGGTCGTCAGTTTGTGAAGGCGTCATTTTCCTGTGTCAGCGCGGTCACATTGGTTCAGCCCCTGGATCAATCATACCGTCTCGAGGCGCGGTTAACGGCTGAAGTATAAGGGTGGCGCTGCGCACTGAACGCCGTTTCCCCTTCCTCCCGGTTCAGCTGAGCGCCTTTTCAACGTGTTGGCCAACCCATACGTTTCTTGTACAGTACTTCACACCTTCGTTGCAGTTCCCGATCACTGGCCACTGAGACTGAGACCGGCACTGGCCACTGCAACTGACACTGGCCACTGCAACTGGCCCTGGCACTCAGTCTCAATCTCAAGCAAACGATCAACCTTCGGAACCGCGCTGTTATGGTGATGCATCCGTACGCATCACCTCGTGCAACTCCGCCCTGCCAAATACAGAGCTTAACACCATGAAGAGATCGACCCGGCGCATGGGCGCGGCAGGTCTGCTCGCCGTCATCATTATTACAGGTTGTAGCACTGCATCCCGCCAGTCAGAACCTGCGCGGGTTACACCCATCAATGTACCCGAAGGAAGCCTCACGCCAGCGGCTCAGGCGAAGGCCGACAGTGGCCGGCCACCGTATACCGCGGCTGACGTACGCTTCATGCAGGGCATGATCAGCCATCACGGGCAGGCAGTAGTGATGGCCGCCTGGGCACCCACCCACGGTGCGCGCCCCGACGTCCTCGTCCTCGCGCAAAGGATTGGGGTAGCCCAGCGCGATGAGATCGAGTTGATGACGCACTGGCTCCGTGACCGCCGCGAAACTGTTCCGGACACGAGCGCCCATCATGCCCACGCAGGCATGGACGGGCACCAATCGCTCTCGCCCGGAATGTTGACTGCGGATGAACTGGCGCAGCTGGGACGCGCTACCGGCCCGGAGTTCGACCGGCTGTTCCTCACTTTCATGATCCGTCATCATGAAGGAGCGCTGGCCATGGTTGCGCAGCTGCTAAGCTCCCAGGGTGCTGCCCAGGACACCGATGTCTACCGCTTTTCCACCGACGTAAACGTCGATCAGATTACCGAGATCGACCGGATGCGCCTTATGCTGCGTGCATCGCCCCCCAACCGCTCCCGCCCGTGATTGCTTGTGTGTCAAGACGTCTCCCCCCTGTACGCTCCCACCTTTCAACAATATCAATCATGCAATTCGAATGGTTCTCTCGCCGTCCGGCGTGGCGGCTCGCCGGTGCGCAGATATCAGCTTTGCTCGTCCCGGCCGCGTTGCTGTTCGCTTCGGCCTGCGCTTCATCGTCCTCGACAGTTCCAGCCCCCGACATGTCGATGACGGCGCCCAGCCCGGACCCGCGCGTCGGACTCCGTGCCGGTTGGATGGATGCTGGCGAAGCAATCTGGAACCTCGATGTTGTCTCGAAGCGCCAACCGTCCGAAGCGTTCATCAACATGAGCACGCCCGGGGATCGCAGACTCATCAATTCCGATCTCGCCTTTCTGGGAAACTACGTCATTCAGGGCAACTACAGCGGCTATCAAGTCTGGGATATCTCCAGGCCGCGTAATCCCACCCTTCGTACATCGTACGTCTGCCCTGGCTCCCAGGGGGACGTCTCCGTCTATCGCCATTTGATGTTCATGTCAGCGGAGGACCTGCGCGGCCGTTTAGACTGCGGCATGCAGGGGGTAGCCGACACGGTGAGCAAGGACCGATTGCGCGGCATCCGGATCTTCGACATCACTGACATCGCTCGCCCAAAGCTGGTGGCCAGCGTACAAACCTGCCGAGGCTCGCATACGCACACGGTGGTGACGGATCCCGACGACAGCGCGAACGTGTACATCTATGTCTCGGGCTCCGCGACGGTTCGGTCGCCCAGTGAGCTAGAGGGATGCTCGGGCAAGCAGGCGGAGGAAGACCCGAACACGGCGCTCTTCCGGATCGAAGTCATTCAAGTTCCGGTGGCCGCGCCCGAACAGGCGAAGATCGTGAGCTCGCCGCGCATCTTCACAGGCCTTGCCTCGGTGATGACCCACCTGGACACCGGAACAAATCTCCGGCCCGGCAGGCAGGTCACTCAGTGTCATGACATCACCGTGTACCCTGCAATAGGGCTCGCGGGGGGGGCGTGTTCCGGTTATGGGCTGCTTCTTGATATCCGCGATGTGACCAACCCGAAGCGTATCGGCGAGGTGAGCGATCCGAACTTCTCCTTCTGGCACTCGGCGACGTTCAACAACGACGGCTCGAAGGTGCTCTTCACCGACGAATGGGGTGGTGGCTCGGCGCCCCGGTGTCGTTCGACGGACAAGCCCGAATGGGGAGCGAACGCCATCTTCACGCTCGTCGACGGCAAGATGACGTTCGTCAGCTATTACAAATTGCCGGCTCCCCAGACCGCGTTCGAGAACTGTGTGGCGCACAACGGTTCGCTGATTCCGATCCCCGGCCGCGATATCATGGTACAGGCCTGGTATCAGGGTGGCATATCCATCTTTGACTGGACCGATCCGGCGCAGCCTAAGGAAATCGCTTACTTCGATCGCGGCCCGATGGACTCGACCAAGCTGGTAAGTGGCGGATACTGGTCTGTGTATTGGTACAACGGGTATATCGTCGGCTCCGAGATGGCGCGCGGGCTGGACCTGTTTCAACTCAAGCCAAGCGCGTTTCTGTCTCAGAACGAGATAGACGCGGCGAAGCTGGTGCGCTTCGACTACTTGAATGCGCAGGAGCAGCCGAAGCACGTTTGGCCCGCGAGCTTTGTGGTGGCGCGCGCGTATGTGGACCAACTCATCAGGGGCAACGGGATATCCGCTGAACGGTCTGCGGCGATCGCACGCGATCTCGGCCGCGCCGAGAAGCTGCGGGGGGATGAACAGCGTGCCGTGTTGACGCAGTTAGCGACGCAGCTTGAGAGCGAAGCGCAAGGAGCGAGGGATTCTGCACGCGTGCAGATGTTGGCGACGGCAGTCAGGGCCTTGACGAGCACACAGCGCTGAACCAGGTCGCACGTCGTTCGAGTGCGCATGCTGATTTAGAGCACGTGAGCCGTGGGCAGCATTTGCTTCACGGCTCACTAGCGTCCGCAGCGGCGACGGTACTGAGAAATGGCCGTGTATAGCCCCGACCGCAACGGGAGGGGCTAAACATATGCAGCCACGCTCTTTCGACCGATATCCCCTTGCGTTCTCGGACGGAAACATGTATCGTCGCATCCTTGGGTTTTTCCAATAATCGCGATGGCTGTGTTGTCTGCGGCTCGCACCGCTACCAGGCGCAGTCGGGTTTCCTTGCAACTCGACTCGAGAAGATTTCGTCCCCCCAGCGCAGCCGACGCGCTTTTGCCGGCATTTTTCTCACGAGAGGCATTACCATGACGCGCTTCACCCTCCTCCCTATCGCCGCCCTTGTGCTGGTCGGCGCTTGTGCCGACACGCCTAGCGCCCCACCCTCGTTCGAGAGACCGTCGCTTGACGGCCTCGCTCCGCCACCTCGCATTGAGGCCAGGGGATCTGTCAGCTTCACTCAGGATGGTGGCGTGGCAGGATTCAGTGCCGCGAGCGTGGCTGATGCGGCATGCGTAGCGCCGCCCATCAGCTTCACTGCAGTCCTTGATGGAACGTACTTCCAGAACAAGCCAGGCACGAATGCCTGGGCTCACTTCACGGCAGTTGGCGGCTCCGGTCAAGGAAAGATCAACGAAACGCAAAACAAGCAAGATGCGTCAGGAATTCTGACGATTGGGGGTTTTGACTTTTCCCTTATCGGTTGGAATCCGGTACTGCCGCTCCTGTCGCCTACGGAGCGGAATGCTGGGACGGCCACAGGTGACCTCGAGGCAGAAGTGCGCGCCTGCGGCACCACGTATTCGTACACCGGTGAAGTCACCTATTCCTGGGGACCTATAACGCCCCCCCCGTGCACGGGTGGTCCGAGCGACTGCCCCGTCATCCCCTAAAAGTTGGGGCTGGTTTCAGAAAAGGTCGGATCTCCAGACTGAACAGGAGGTGGAATGCGCCCGGGAAAGAATTCCCGGGCGCTATTCGCATCTGTGATATCCAAATGCGACGAGCGATCACACAGACTGCCAGATACTCGAAGAAGCAACCACCGTCGCGCAGGCGTGGCCCGGCGACGCTCTCCGTCTCGACGCGTAGGGCGGTGGGGGAGCCTTCTACTCAAATGCGGGATACGCGAAGTCAAGCGAGTTACGTTCCGCGGCGTCCCGCTCATCTACGTAGCCCAGCGTTGGACGCTCCCGGTGCGTCCACGGACCGCTGGAGCGATGGGTCGAGTGTGATAGTCTCGCGCCAATTATCGTGGGAAGTAGGACAGAAACGCGGCCGCGAATGGCGAGCGTTCCACAGCGGCCTCGTCGAGTCGCGTGTCCCATCGCAGCCCATCGCTGTTCGCTAGCAGGATCAACGTGAGACGTCGCTCGGGCGCTTTGAGATACAGTGCCGAGTATGCGCCCTCCCACAGACCCGTGTGCCAAAACAGTTGCTCTCCGGCATGATCCTGCACGTACCAGCCCAGACCATACGGCAAGACTGTGCCCGTGGGCGACCGGTTCGCCGTCAACATGACCTTCTTCGAATCCGGGGAGAGCAGTCGTCCCGCGGTAAGAGCGATGTCGAAACGCGCGACATCCATCGCCGTCGATATCACGCCACCGGCAGCGCCATCACCTTGAGGTGGTGGCGGATCGGATACTGCGGTCTTCCCACTCGAGTCCACGTGATATGGAACTGCAAGGTCAGCTGCGAGAGCAGGCGTAAGTGGCAGGCGACGATGAATGCGAGCGGAACGTGTCATGCCTGCCGGTTGAAAGACCAGCGTCGCGGTCAACTCCGAGAACGGAGTCTTACCGACCTCGGCCATTGGCCGCGAAGCCCACGAGAAGGACACGGGATTATAGAAGAATCTTGTGCCGGGAGTGCCGTTGGCTGTCATCGACAGCACGTGGCGAAGCGTCAGTGGCTGAGTGTCGCATTGATAGTCACCAAAGAAGAGGCCTCCATTGGTGCGCGCACTTGCGCAAAATTCCGTGAAACCAGCGAAGCTGTTCATCGGGCGGTCGAGATCCAGCAGTCCGCGCTCGACCAGCCGTAGTGCCACAACCGCCGAAATCGGTTTGGTTACCGAGGCGATGTTGAAAGGTGTTTCCGGCGTCACGGGCACGCCGAGCTCGACATTCGCCAGGCCGAAGCCACGCGCCAGGATTACTGTCGTGTCTCGCAGGACCACTACTGCCAGCCCTGGAATGCGGATAGACCGGCGCAGAGAATCGAGTTCGGTCGCGAAGCGAGCAGCGCTCTGATGGTCGCCGGGGGTGACGCCAACCGGCACGGTAATCGTAGCCGGTGAACGCGTGCATGCTGGCAGCATGGCTGAGATGCTTATTAGGACCCCGAACGTGAGGGGAGCTCTCATCATACGATGGACGATTGGCTTAGCCGCTTCTCCAAGCATCGTTTTACCTCGGGCCACTCGTCGTCGAGAATGCTGAAGTACACCGCATCGCGAAAAGAGCCGTCATGCCCAATCATGCGTTGGCGCATGATAGCTTCTTCCTTCGCGCCAATGCGAAGAATCGCCGAGCGCGAGCGTTGGTTCTGCACCCACGTTTTGAACTCTACCCGTATGCATTTCCACTCTTCGAATGCATGACGGAGCATCAGGTATTTCGTCTCGGTGTTGATCGGCGTCCGCCACCACCGCGGATTGAGCCACGACCACCCGATCTCCACGCCACGGTTGGCGACATCAATATTCTCGAATCGGGTGCTGCCGATCACCGCGGCTGAACCGCTTTCCAATGTCGCGAACGGCACCGCGGTTCCCGCTCGCTGCCACTCGAGCGCCGTATCCACGTACATGTGCACTTCGGCCCGATTGCGAATCGGGGCGCTGGTGAACTCCCAGATCCGCGGGTCGACCGCCACGTTCAACAGCGCATCTGCGTGGCGCGGCTCGAGCGGTTCCAGGAGTACGTGCCGGCCTCTGAGTGTTATCGGATTGACTTGCATTGTGGCGTCACTCCGAAAGGGGGCTACGGGCGCACCTGCAGCGGCCGAGGCGTAACTTGGCATTGACGGTAGCTCCGGCGGTTGTGTCAGGTGCAATGCGACGTCAGCGCCGTCAATACAAACAACTATTATCGGCCACGTTTCCGCTCCTGGTTCAGCCGCTCAGCGACTAGCGAAAAGGCGAAGCTGAGCGTCAAGAGAAACTTGACGCGACGACTAGCGGACATGATCCTCGTTTCTAATTCGGTGAGCGGGACGCTACGGTCACGAGCTGGCTGGTGACGTGCCTTATCGATGGGTGTGTACCGACGACGTATTGGCCGGCCGGTAAGTTTAGCGTCGTAATGACAGACGTTCGCGGCGGCACGCTGGAGAGACCACCCATGGGCGTTCCAGGTCCTGCACCCTGGGGTTGCGCGAGAAACGCCTTGCCAGTCAGGCCAGCCGGCACGCGCTGGAATTTGAACTCCAGATCCTTGTCCGTTTGATTGTCGACGCGAATCATGACCCGACCTGCACGAAGCGGCTTCGAGAACTTTATGATCTCTTCTCCGCTGATTGTCGCGACCACATCCACTCGTGGTGGGATCGAACGCCGTTCTGACCCAGGCCTCACGGTAAGTGCCCGGAACATGCCATTCAGCAGATGATAACGCGTGCGATCCGCCCGCGCTGACCCGATGTAGCACACGAGCGCGTAATTTCCGGGTTCGAGATCGATCGTGGCATTCGTCGTCGCCGGCGGTAACGTGAAAGCCGGCCCGCCCAACTGCCGCGCCCACGGCGTCCTCCGCTCTCCTGCCTGCGCAGCGCTATACAGGTCAGCCACGGTTTTTCCGGAGTCGAGGCGCACCACCCAAAGCATGTGCGCGCCGCGGGTATCGTCACCTTTATCTCTCACGAGCTCCCTGCCGTGCGCTCCAGCGCGCATTCGCTCCACGACGAGGCCGGTCTGCAACAGGCGAAACGTCGTCAACCCGGCGGGAATGGTGTCCGGCGCCTGGAAATAAAATTCACCTGCCCTTACATCCACGACGCGCACTGGAAGTGGGGAGGACGCTGTCGCGCGGGCGGATTGGCCAGACGAGTAGCGGGCACCCGAGAGCAGTAGCGCAGACATACAAAGGACGGAACTGGCGATACGGGTCCACATAAGTTCTCCTAATTTCGTACAATGGCGGGCGTGTTGCGAAGCAGGTTGAGGCGTCCGGATTCAGGACGACCGCAGAAACCGAACACAGATTATGCCTGCTGGATCCAAGTCCAGCCAGACATCTGATGGGCGGGATCAACAGCCATGCTTCCGCAGGGCAGCCGTACTAAAGTCGGCAGGCAACGTCGGAAGCGAGGTACATTCGCCAGGCCGCCTTCAGCTCAGCGGCCAAGCCCGATGAGTCTTCGCATCGCCTCAGCGCGAGACGGGATGTCCGATTGCTATCCAGCCTCATAGGACGCCGCCAAGCCGACGCGCACGATTGCAAAGCCGTCATAACCTTTGCTACCTACCGTTTGAATCACAGTACCTGTGGCGCCTGACTGGGTGCCGAGTTGTTCGATAAAACGACGAACTCCCTGAACGCTCGGATCGCTGCTGTCTACATCAATTACAGCTCCGTTCCGTACGACATTGTCCACGACCATCAGAGTACCCGGGCGCGACAGCTTCAGTGACCATTCGAAATACGCAGGAATGTTTTGCTTGTCGGCATCGATAAAGATCAAGTCGAACGGGCCACACCGTTCGGCCAGGAGTTGCGGAAGTGTTTCCAGCGCGTTGCCGATCCGCACCTCCACAACGTCCTGCAAGCGCGCGCGAGAGACGTTGAGTCGCGCCACCTCGGCGTGCTTGGGATCCACCTCGAGCGTGATCAGACGGCCGCCCGAGCCCAATGCCCGCGCCAGCCAGATAGTGCTGTATCCACCCAGGGTTCCGATCTCAAGAATGGAGCGAACGCCTGCAATCTGAGCCAACATTTGCAGGAATTTCCCCTGATTCGGCGAGACGCTGATCGCAGGTAATCCGGCTGTCACGCTGGCCTCGAGCGCTGACTCGAGAACCGGATCGCTCGGCAGCAGGCTTTCGGAGAAATACTGATCAACCTCCGTCCACTGATCTTCAGTCATAGCGAGTGAGGAAGTTGCGTAAATGTGTCGGGCGAGTTTGCAACCGACGCTGGCAGCAGCAAATCGTTAACCCGCTACGGTTCGTCACCGCTTGGCCCGTAGATTTGCGGCACGGTGGAACCCATCGGCCGCAAGTACGTCGTGATCTGGCCTCGGTGGTGGACGATGTCGAACAGAAAGCTCCAGGCCATGGGGGACGCTGGACGCTGGCTGCCGAAGAACTCGAGCGTGCCGTCCCAGCGCGCGGCGGGCAATGCTTTCCAGCGTTGGTTCATTCCCTCGCTCTGCTTGTCATACTCATCGAGCACTTCCTTCATCGTCGCCGGCATCGGCGGTGGCGCCCACTCCGCTTTGCCGCTTTCCAGTGCTTCGATGATCATCCTTTCCTCGCAGACGATCTGCCACGCGATCTCGTTCGCCGTGCGCGACTTCGGATCCGGGCGGTAATCAGACCGTTCCGGAATTCTCGCGAGCACGTTACGAGTGGTCTTCGATTCGTTCGTCCAGAAGTTCGTGAAGAGCGATTGTTCGTCCATGCGGTCTCCTGTAAGCGCCGAACAATAGAGAATGTCAAATCGTGTGACTGCAAGCGAAAAACGCCACGGTTGTATCGCTATCAAGCATTACGAGCATCGGCTCACGGTGTCAACATAAGCGCCGAAGCCCTGCCGC
>JACDCM010000446.1 GCA_013817545.1 Gemmatimonadaceae bacterium
GAGTCTCCACGTCGTCGTCGGCGGTGACGTCGGGCAAATTCCTTTGGCCAGATGAGCTTGAGCCGATTCGGTGGACGGTTTAGCTACGCCGGGCAGGAAGCCGCCTCGTTCGAGGATGAGGAATGCGCTTGCCGCTCGGCGCCACGCGATGGGCCAGCGTGCCGCCGCCCGCCCCGGTGCCGATGATGATTACATCGTAAGACTCAAGCGCCAACCTCCTAACCTCCATCTCGAGTCAGCCACCCGCCGGTGAAGCCGGCCCGTCGCAGGCCCATGCGGAGATACGGACACCGCCGCAACAGGCTCCAGATGAGTCCCGAGCGGTAATTCTCGATCATCATCACGATGGGGCCTTGATCGAGTCCGTAGTAGCCCTGCGAAATCCACCCTGAACTATCCGCTCCGTCTGAGAAGGTCGGATTGTAGCTGCACTTGAAGCCGTACTCGCTTGTCATCTCCGGGAAGTTGTCGTCGAAATGCTTGATCGTCGGCAGCACCAGCTCCGGCGCGAACGGCAGCGAGGCGACCACCGCCCATGGCGCGAGCGTGCCGTCGTCCGGCCCCGCCGGGATGGACCGCGCCTTGTAATCGTAAAAGTGTCTTACGAGGCGGCCAACCTTGCGCTTGGCCGGACCGGGGCCGTCGCTCGCCGTGATGCCCCAGGAGTATTCGCCGTAGCCGTTGAATTGTTTCGGGTTGCGGATCGCGTACTGCTGCTGCACGTAGGCGGCGCGGCGGCTGTTCTCGAAGTAGTCGAGGCCCTTCCCCCGCATGTACTCGTCCTGAATACCGCGAAAGTCGATCCAGACGT
Source organism: Gemmatimonadaceae bacterium (assembly GCA_013817545.1). Classification (GTDB taxonomy): domain Bacteria; phylum Gemmatimonadota; class Gemmatimonadetes; order Gemmatimonadales; family Gemmatimonadaceae; genus JACMME01. The sequence continues at coordinate 812 of JACDCM010000446.1, forward strand.
GCGATAGCTGGTGGACGAAGAGCGGGCCGGCATAGAGGAATTCGATGTCATACAGTTTTCGCCAGCGATAGCTGCCGGCCCACGCCCCGTAACTTTCCACCGGCAGCGGATGCGTCGGCGAACCGAGTCCGAGCGCGTACAGAATGAGCGCTTCGCTGTACCCATCCCACCAATGCTTCAGAAAGCCAGCTTCGGGATTCCACCCGTGCGATACCTTGAGCTGACCGTTCTGCGCCCACTGCCAGTCCGCTCGCGCGTAGAGCGCATCGGCGAGCGTGCGAATCTCCTGTTCGTCCGGCGCGCCGCGGCTGAAGTACTGTCCGGCCGTGAGGGCGCCGGCAATCAGGAACGCGCTGTCGATGGTTGACAGCTCGGCGTCATGCGCGCGGCGCCCGGTCTGCATGTCCAGAAAGTGATAATAGAAGCCCTGATAGCCGGTTGCGTCCGGCTGCGTGCCCTGCGGGCTGTCCCAGAAGAACCGCAGGGTGGTGAGCACGCGCTTGATGGCTTCGCCACGCGTCAGGTAGTTGCGCTCGACGGCGACGGGATACGCCGTCAGCGCGAACCCGATGGCCGCGATACTGGCCGCCGCGTGCTCCTTCGTGCTGTCCGGCACCATGCCGTTTTCAGGATTGGCTTCTTTCAGAAAATACCCGAACGTGCTCTCCTGGAGATCACCCAGTTCCGCGTCCGTCAGGGACTGCTGATCGACTGTCGCTTTCGCCGGAGCTTTCACTTTCGCCGGAGCTTTCACTTTCACCTGTTACTCCTTCGCTCATCCCAGGAGCGTGTCCGAGAAACGGTGAACACGCTCCTAGTAGGCCGGCTTCGCCGGCAGAAACCCCAGCATTCGCGGTATAACTGCGCGCGCAGCCCGCCTAGGCGAACACCACCGTGATCGCCGCGACCGCGTGCGGCGGCACTTCGATCTCGACGTGAACCACCCCACTGTCGTACTTCCACGGCAGCGGCTCCCGCGCCATCCGCGAAGCTGCGTGCAGGTGCTCGAGCTGAAGCGCGCTCAGGTATTCAGGCGCGCCCATCTCACGCCAGGCGCGCTGGGGGTTCGCGTGCGCTTCGTCAATACGCTCGACGTGGACGTGGCGTGGCTCCCTCGCCTCGCTGATGCGCACGTTGACTGTCTCGCCCTTGATCGAATGGCGCGGCAACGCGTGGTTGGTTGCGAGCACGGTGACGGAGGTCTCCTGGCGGACAGCCCACACGCTCACTGTCTCGTGAATGCCGTCGACCAGCAGCTGCTCTGTGCCGAGCCGGTGCAGCAACTCAAAGGCGCGGTAAGTCGGCTTTGGCACGCCGTGCAGAGTCAGCAGACCGAAGCCGCCGTGAAACGGCACTGACGGAAAGTAGTTCTCTTCGAAGATGTCCGTGAACGTCCAGAAGCTGTAGCCCTCGACCAGACCGTTGGCTTCCAGGATTGTCTTGGCGACGAACGCCGCGGCGTACGGCTCGTCGTGGCGTGCATCGCGCGGGTTGGAGGACGCGTTCCATTCAGTGTAAAAGACCGGCGTGCCCCGCGCCCGCCGAAATGTGTCCTGCGCCTGTTCGCGCAGAACGGCGCGCCGGCTGGTCGCCAGTTGCGTCTCGGTGTCGTCACCCTCATTGCCCAGCGCGTCTGTCGGATAGTGGTGGGTGCTGACGAAATCGACCGGCAGCTTCTTCGTCTCGCAAAACTCAAGAAACTCCTCGATCCACTCGTTCTTCGCCGTCGCCGGCCCGCCGACTTTCAGCGCGGGGTCAACGCTCTTGATGGCTTCGACGGTGTGACGGTACAGCTTGAAATAGTCGGCCTGCGTGCCTTTCCAGAAGGCCGGCAGGTTCGGCTCGTTCCATACCTCGAAGAACCATTCCCGCACCTCCTCTACGCCATAACGCTCGACCCAGTGACGCGCCAGCCTGTTCATGAGCGTCGCCCACTGCTTGTAATCCTTCGGCGGCGTGATGTTGCCTTTGTAGTGAAAGACCGTCTTGTACCCCGATGCCAACGCTTCGGGCATGAAGCTCAGCTCCACGAACGGCCGCATCCCGACCGAGAGCAGAAAGTCGACCACCTGGTCGGCATTGAAGAAGGAATAGAGCGGCTTGCCGTCGTGGTCGATAAGGGTGCCCATATCGTCCGAGAGCAGGCCGTGAAACCGTACGTACCGGAAGCCCAGGTCCTCGTGGCAGCGGCGCAGTTGTGCCTGCCAGTCGGCGCGTAAAGCCACCGGCGCGTGATCGCTCCCGACGGTGTGCTCCCAGAAATGCGTGAGCGGCGTGGTCGTTTCAGAAAGCCGGCATGAAAAGTCTGGCACTGTCTCGCACTCCCGAACGCTGTCCCACCGTGTGTCCCGCGAACCATCTGGCCAATCGGCTTTACTATTTCCTGGTCAACAGCGCGGCGCAGGCCGCGGTGGCGGCTCCGGCGACCGCGAACCAGCGACGATTCGTATTCGCCCACAACTGCAGGCTTGAAGCCGACGCCCGATCGTCGAAAATGCCGTGCGCGCCGCGATCGCCCGGTATCGGCTGCCACAGATTGTCG
>JACDCM010000447.1 GCA_013817545.1 Gemmatimonadaceae bacterium
GAATTGAAGGTGCGGAGGCGGGAGCCGATTTGCTGGCGCGACCAGGTAGGGACGTTTCATCAGGACGCTCACGACAGGGGAGTGTCGGAACCGTGTTGCGCTCATCCCATTGACTTTCAGAGGCTCGCTGATGCCGACAAGCGATTTAAGGTTGCTCGCTCCGCTCGCGATTGTATAATTCGCTTGCCGCATAGCTAAAGGCGTTATGCCGCTGCCAAGCGCAGTGGGGTGTGTCCCGAGTTCAGTTGAAACTCAGGCGATGCCGCACGAGAGGTCGCTCAGGCGGCGGCCTCGGTGGTCGTCGTGATCTTGGGCGCGAGCGCCTGAACGAGCAAGGGCAGCTTCGCACAGCCCTTCACCCGGCGGAACTGTGACGCTCCGCGAGTTGATCGGAGCGCTGTCACACTAACCCTTCGGCAGAGTCGCCTTTGAGGATCGCAGCGCCCCGTTGATCTCGGGGGTGCGCTCCCGCCTGCGCGTTGCTGCGGCTCGGTCTGTTTCATTGGGACGTTTCGTCGATAGCCGATGTTGTTTCATGAAACGTCCGTGCGAGTTCTGATGTCCCGCGGACCATCGGCCTGCAATTTGCGCCTACATTTGTCTTGCCACTTCCCTGTCCAGTGGCACTCCTCAGTTGAGACCACAAACCCACCCGGAGATCGACAATGAATCGAACTGTGTCCCTGCTCGCCGCAGCGTTCGCGCTGGCCGCTTGCAGCGAGGCGCCCACTTCCCAGCGTGTGCTCGCGCCACCCACTTCCCAGCGTGTGGTCGCGCCAGAGGCCGCCGCATTCGACAAAGGAGGAGACGGATCCGAGAACGCAGCATCCGCCGCCTCGCACACCTATGAAGTAACGATCGAGAACATGACGCAGGGGCAGCCGTTTTCACCTGGGGTGATTGTCACCCACACGAAGAAAGCCAGCGTGTGGGAAGTGGGCGCGCGGCCGTCGCCGCTGATCATCAACATAGCTGAGGATGGACTGGCGGACCCCGCACTCACCGCCGCACAGGTAGCTGATCTGCGCGCTCAGCCCGGCGTGTTCCAGGTTGTCGAAACCGGGGCCCCGATCGGTCGGCGTGGACCTTTGCTCGCGGGACAACCCGCGCTGCCCACCTCGCGCACGTTCACGATCGAAGCGGCGGCGAACGCGAATCGCCTGTCGGTGGCGGTCATGATTATCTGCACGAATGACGGCTTCACCGGGCTCAGTGAGGTTAAGCTGCCGGGTGGGTTCAAGGCAGAGTCGCATTTGGTAGGAGCCTACGATGCTGGCAGTGAGCAGAACACCGAAAAGTTCTCAGACATCGTCGATCCGTGCCACGAAATCGGTCCGGTCGTCGCTCCGCCCGATGGGAACAACAACGCGCTTCCGGAAGACGGCGGCCTGATCCGAATGCACGGGAACATTCAGGGTGGCGCCGACTTGGTGGCGGGCGTTGGGCCGACGAAGCATGGCTGGAGCTTCCCAGTCGCGAAGATCACGGTTCAGCGCATGAAGTAGTGCCCTTGACGAGCGCCACGCCCGCCTGAAACCAGCGCGGCGTGGCGTGGCGCCGGCAAGACGGGGAGTTCATTCCGCAACAGCGCCCATTGACCAGCGCTGGCGGGCCAACTGCCCGTCAGCGCTATTCGGCTGTCCCGAAACAGGCGGGCGATACCACACCGGTGGATGCCGCCGCGCGCTATCGCAGGCGACATCACCGCCGGGCTGATCGCGACAGCGGTAGTTTCCGCGCTCTCGTGTCGGGGATGTGGACCAGCACGCGGGCGAGGAACTCCAGGGGGTCGGTGGTCTCGGTGCCCGCGGTGGGGCCCTCCGATTTGTCGGAGCGGTACGTCACCGCCTTGGCGGTCCGGTCGTAGGTCAGCCGCTCCAGCGCGACGGGATTCCGAGCACAGTATCGCGCGAGTCGGGTGGCAAAGGCCCGGTCATCCTCCGGCACCCAGACGGCCGTATGCACGTGGAATCTTGAGTGCGGCCCACGCGAGCATCCCGGCGGCCTGGTCCGCATCGAACAGCTCGAGACGCACGAACAACCGGAGGACGGCCCGGCGAAATGCCTCGGTCAACCGCGCCGTGTCGTGGATCGGCCACGAGATGAACGTCCCGTCGGGCCGGAACCCGCCGTCGGTGACGAGGAGATGGAGGTGCGGATGCCAGTTGGCACGGGAGCCGTGCGTCTGCAGACACGCGACGATGCCGACCGCGAGCCTCGCGCTCGCCGGTGAGCGTGCGGATCGCCGTGGTGACCGTCCGGGTGGCGACGCGCGCGATCTCGCCGAGCAGGCGGCGGCGATACAGGCAATACGCGCGCAGCCGCTTCGGGATCGTGAGCACCACCTGCCGGTGCGGCACGGGCGCCAGGAGCGTGGTGTCCAGCCACTGCGTCCAGACGGCGAGGCGCTTGGCGTGGCAGCTCGGACAGAAGTATCGACTCTTGCAGGAGAACGCGAGCAGGTACTCGTGGGCACAGGCGTCGCAGCGATCCGCGCGAAGCCGTGCTCGAGGATCCCGCAGGCCAGGAACTTGTCCGCCACCTGCCCGACGACCGGGCGCCACGGGCCGTACTCGCGGGCGAACCGCTCGTCACCATCCCATTGCACGAGGGGCTCTTCCGACGCAACGTCCCCCTATCGCCGGCCTAACGATGCTTGCTGCTGAATGCAAATGCGCGGCGATCGCATCTGGGTCGTCGTTCGCGACGAGGATGGCGTCGAATCGGTCAGGCGATATCGCGTCGCGTGGCGGTAGCGTTGACCGCCTTGTCCCTCCGGCCTAACGAATCGTTGCAGCAGACGGAGCGGCCCGGCTCTCTTCCTGGCGCCCATGGCCGCGCGGGCCGCTCCGCAGCTGAACTCTGGCGGTTGAGGCTGTAGAAAAAGCCTGATTTCATCGTGCACGGGCATGCGAGATGGCGCGGATTCGCTCGCGCGTCATCCGATGCGGTACATGTATCGATTGGATACCCGGAAATCGCGCCATGTTGCGCCGGGGCGTGCTGTCGCTCGGCGTTGCCTTACGCTGCGTAGCCGTGCCTGGCGAGCTTCTCGATGTTGTGGACCAGGCAGAAGAGCTTCCATTGCCCATCGACTTTCGTTCGCCCACGCAGCGTGAAGCGATCGAGGCCTTTGTTGTAGCGCACGTTTGCAAACACCGGCTCGACCGTCGCAAAGCGCTGCCCGTATCGCGCCAGGCCCGCCGGTGAATCAATGCGCTGTTTCATCCGGGCCGTATGCGTTTCTGGTGCAGGCACGGCCCGGCCGCGGAAGAATGCGACCTGTCGTGCAATCGTTTTGTCCGGCGTCCGCAAGCATTGCGCGCGGAGCACGCATGGCACACAATC
>JACDCM010000448.1 GCA_013817545.1 Gemmatimonadaceae bacterium
AAACAACGGTCGGGCCCTAGGGTCCGGCCGTTTGTGTCGAAGGGCGTGGCGATTATTCTTTTGGCGATTAGGACAGGGCAGGGTAGCTCAGCCGGTTAGAGCACGGCACTCATAATGCCGGGGTCGCGGGTTCGAGTCCCGCCCCTGCTATGGATGGGCCAATCACTTCCGAGTGGTTGGCTCATGTTGTTTCTAGATGAGGTACCAGCCACGGTACCTCTCTCTGGTAAAGACGCGCCAGGTTCGTGTACTAACTCCCCCGAAGTTCCCGTTCAATCCGCCAGTCCGATGTTCTGCAGCAGCCTCTGAAATCGCGGCTCGCCACGAAGGGAATCGAATTGGGGATGCATCTTGAGGTACACGACGAAGCCACCCTTCATGTCGTAGGTCTGCTCCAGCCACTTGAGCGCCTGTTCCCGCTCGCCCAGGCTGGCGTAGCTCCTCGCCAGATTCCATGCGACGTAGGCTGGGGCGCCACCCCGTGCCCACTCGGCGTTCGACGTGACAATCCACTTTCGCGCCTCCTCGAGCCGGCCCAACGAGACGTAGGCCCAGGCGGGAACGGGCCACCGTGACTTCTCGTACATCGAGAGCGCCTGGGTGTACTGCCCCTTATAAAAGTAGGCGTCGCCGATAAGGAAGTAGGCGTGCATGGAGTCCCGCACAAGAACGAGATTTTTTTCGAACTCGCGGATTGCATCATCGTAGCGCCGGCAGTACAGGTAGATCTCGGCGAGACCACTCTGATAGTGCGCGACCCCCGGACCCTGCAACACCGCCTGCTGCGATTCGGCGACGGCTTCATCGCATCGCCCCACTCGCATGAAGAGCTGACCCAGCTCGTGGTGGGCCAGGCTATTGTGCGGGTTGAGCTCGATCGCCTTCCGGAATGCTGATTCCGCCGCCGTCCAGTCCCAATCGATCCACATCCGGAGCAAGCCGAGCGCATCGTACGCGTCGGACGAGGCAGGGTCCAACGCGAGCGCCTTCGCAATCGCCCGTTCCGCCTTTACCTTGTCGCGAGGCAGCCAGATGTACGCGATGGCCACCTTGGCATACGCAAGCGCGAAAGTGGAATCCTTGGCGATCGCCTGCTCGAGGTAGCTCATCCCGCGAGCTAAGTCTGGCGTTCGGGCGCTCTGGAGAAAGAGCGCAAATGCCTCAGGGTTGACCTTGGGCGCACGTTCGACCAGACGCGCCTTTTCCACGGGCGTCAACTGTATCTGGAGCTCGCGCGCGATCGCCTGCGCCACCTCCCGCTGTAGCGTCAGCACGTCCCCCTCCAGACGCTCGAAGCTGCGACTCCACAGAACGCGCTCTGTCTCGGCCTTCACCAGGTTGACGGTAATTCGGACGCGCTCTCCCACTCGCATCACCGACATCTCGACCAGCGCATCCACCCCCAGCTCCCGGCCGATCTGTCGCGAAGATTTCTGCGTGTTTCTGTACTGTGCGACAGAGGTTCGCGAGACGACCCGGCCAAGCCCGCTGAGCTCGGAGAGGCGATTGATCAGGAGATCGGTCATGCCTTCGGACAGATCATCCTGCGCCGAGTTTCCCGTGAAGGCCGTCACGGGCAGGACGGCAAGCGAACGGAGGCGGGCTGCGGGACGTGTGCGAAGCGCAACTCCCGCCAAAATCACCAATAAGAGCACTACCCCCACGCCCGCATACCACAGAACGCGACTGGGTGACACCGGGCGTTGCACGCTGCCACCACTCTCAATGATCCGCAAATCGGCCAACAACTCGCCGGCTCGCTGGTAGCGCCGCGCCGGCTCCTTCACGAGACACCGGCTCACGACGGCGGCCAGGCTCATGGAGATCTCGGGACGGATGCTGCGAACGGAATTCGGCTCATCATGCCGGATGGCGTAGATCAGCGTCTCGTCGTTTTCGCCACGGAACGGACGCTGCCCGGTGAGCATCTCGTATAGCACCGCGCCGAGACTCCACAGGTCCGAGCGTCCGTCGACGGCCGTACCGCGGGTCTGCTCAGGGCTCATGTACGCCACGGTTCCGATCGTGGTGCCCTCCCGAGTGACATCGGTTCCCGCCATCTTCGCCAGCCCGAAGTCGACGATCTTCACTACTCCCGCGCCGGTCACCATTACGTTGGCTGGCTTCACGTCGCGGTGCACGATGCCGGCGTCGTGCGCGCGCTCGAGTGCTTCGGCTATTCGGGCAACGTACTCGAATGCCTGAGCGATCGGCAAAGGTCCTCGGGCGATCTTCTCCTTAAGCGTCTCGCCATCGCAGTGCGCCATTGCAATGAACAGCTGTCCGGCGTCCGTCTCCCCGATCTCATGGATGGCGCAGATGTTGGGGTGATCCAGTGCGGAGGCGGCTTTGGCCTCGTGCGCGAAGCGCCGCTTCGCATCGGCCTCGGCGTTCAGGTGCGGCGGCAGGAACTTGAGAGCCACCGTCCGGTCGAGCCTCAGGTCCAGCGCCTTGTAGACGCGGCCCATTCCCCCGCCGCCGAGCTTCTCGACGATCTGGAAGTGGGCGATTTGCTGGCCCAGGAGGGGGTCCGCGCCGTCGTCCATGTCAGCTAGCGAATCGCCCAGGATTACGCCGGCGACTCGTGCGACGGCCGGCCCCAGCACTCGATCGCCGAAGTCGTTGGCTCTCGCGGCGTCAGATACCAGGGCTGCGAGAGTGCAACGGAGCTCCTTGTCCGCTCCACACGCCTCGTCAAGGAAAGCCGTACGCTGCTCAGGCGGCAGTGTCGACGCTTCCTCAAAAAGCCGTTCGAGGCGGTCCTCGAGCGTCGTGTCCATGATCGTGCGTCAGGGTTGCAGTTCGCGCTGGATATCCTGGTAGAGCCGCACCTGGGCCAGCCCCCAGCCCCGGCTGACGGTCGCCGTGGAGATCCCGAGCGCCGCGGCAGTCTCCGGGATCGTCATGCCACCAAAGTAGCGGCACTCCACGATGCGGCTCTGGCGTTCGTTCACGCGCTCCAGCCGATCCAACGCCTCACCGAGTGCCACCAGCAGGTCGGCGGTGTCATCCGACAGTGCCAGCTCTCCCTGCAATCGTTCGCCGAGCTCTTCGAGCGACAGCTTCGGCTGGTCACCGCCACGCTTTTTCGTCCGACGGTCTCGCGCATAGTTCATCAGAACATGGCGCATGGCCTTAGCGGCCGTCGCGAAGAAGTGGGCACGACTCTCCCAGCTAGCGCGGCTCTGGTCGACCAGCTTGAGGTAGACTTCGTGGACGAGCGCCGTTGTATTGAGCGTGTCATCACCCTGCCAGCGGCGGCGCTGGCGGTGGGCTACGGCCCGTAGCTCCTCATAAACCAGCGGAAACAGCGTGTCCAGCGCAGTGCTGTCGCCCTGCTCGAG
>JACDCM010000449.1 GCA_013817545.1 Gemmatimonadaceae bacterium
AAGGTGGGCGGTATCATGATCTCCGCGGCGCTGACATCGTTTCTGACGGGAATTACCGAACCCATCGAGTTCGCGTTTCTGTTCGTGGCACCGCTTCTATATGGGATTCACGCCGTGCTGGCTGGAGCTGCCTACTTTGTAGCGATCGAGCTTGGAATTCGTCATAGCACGACGTTCTCGCACGGATTAATCGACTATGTCGTTCTGTTTCCGAACTCCGAGCGAGGCTTGTGGCTTCTCTGGCTTGGCCCGCTCTGGGCCCTCATGTATTTCGCCCTGTTTCGGACGTTGATATCGCGGATGAATCTGAAAACGCCGGGTCGCGAATTGGAGGATCTTGCGGGGGTCGCGACAGGAGGCGTCCCGGCGGGTGGTGAGATGGCACCGCAACTCGTCGCTGCCTTTGGCGGCGCCGATAACATCCGGAGCCTCGATGCGTGCATAACGCGTTTGAGAGTCGACCTGCACGATGTCTCGCGCGCCAGCGCCGACGCGTTGCGTGGCCTCGGCGCTGCGGGAATCATTCAGGTTGGTGGGGGGATGCAGGCGATCTTTGGGACGCGGTCGGAGAACCTGAAGACCGACATGGAGGAATACATGCGGTCCAGTGGCGTAACGACGGTGAAGCCCGTTCCGCTCGTAGCGCATGCCGTATCCGAGCGGCAGGTAGAAGTAACGCAGGAGCATCGCGCACGGGCAGCTGCGTTATCGACGGCCCTGGGTGGCGCGAACAACATCATTCGCGTCGAGCCATGTGCGCTAACGCGACTGCGCGTGCAGGTCCGGGATCACGGAGCAATCGATGAGAGCGCGCTGGAATCGGCAAGAGTGTCAGGGATTCTGCGCATCTCGGATAGCGTCGTTCATGTGATAGTAGGAGACGACGCCGACGGACAGGCGAAAGCGCTGGGAGAACTGATTAGGAAATAGTGATTGCATTACTGACCACAACTCGGAAAATGCGACCTCGACTCGCGTGCTCGGCCGCAGTTTGTTCCGCGGCGTTATTATGCAGCTTGGCTTTGCAGCATAAGATGATTCGTGGAAACGCCCGCTAAGGACGACCGCAAGGGCCAGCACGCCATTTCGATCAATGACCAGTGGCGTGTTTGTTTTCGGTTCGTCGACGGCGACGCGTTCGATGTCGAAGTCTGCGATTATCACTAGGGAGGGGAAGAACAATGGCTATTCCAAATACCCGTGAAATGACTCGCCGGCCTACGCACCCGGGCGAGACGCTGCGTGAGGATTTTCTCCCGGACTACGGGTTGAGTGTCGCGGGGCTAGCCGAAGCCGCGGGTGTGTCGCGGCAGTCGGTCAATGAACTTCTCCGTGGCCGTCGGGCAGTCAGCCCGGAAATGGCGCTTCGGCTGTCACGTCTCTTCGGCAACTCACCAGAGTTCTGGATGAATGCGCAACGAGCCGTCGACCTCTGGGAGGCGACCCGGGCAATCAGGGCCGACGTGGCTCGCATTAAGCCGCTCCGTGTCGCCTAACACTTGTTGCACAATGAGTAAGATGTGCCCTTCCGATGTGCCCTTCACGAGCACTGTGTTCGTGACTCATGGTGAGACTTTGCCGCTCGCGCTTCTCAATTCGTAGAATCGCCATCCGCGCCTCAAGACGCCCGTGTCAGGTCTGCTAGAAGACCTGCGCGCCCAGCTCGACGGCATCTACCGCATCGACCGCGAACTCGGTGGTGGCGGCATGAGTCGCGTCTTCCTCGCGGAGGAGATCGCGCTCGGCCGGCTCGTGGTGCTGAAGGTGCTGGCTCCGGATCTGGCACACGTCCTCAGCGCCGAGCGGTTCGAGCGCGAGATTCGCGTGGCCGCGCGACTGCAGCATCCGCACATCGTCCCGTTGCTCGCTGCGGGGCGGGCCGGCGACGCACTGTACTACACGATGCCGCTGGTCGAGGGCGAATCGCTCCGCTCGCGGCTCGACCAGCAGGGCGAACTGCCCGTGCCGGAAGCGGCCCGGCTGTGTCGTGAGGTCGCCGATGCGCTGGCCTACGCGCACCGCGAAGGCGTCGTGCATCGCGACATCAAGCCGGACAACATCCTGCTCAGCCACCGGCACGCGATGGTCACGGACTTCGGCGTCGCGCGAGCCGTGTCGGAGGCGGTGGACGGGGCGACGCTCACGCACACGGGCATGGCCGTGGGCACGCCGGCGTACATGGCGCCTGAGCAGGCCGCTGCCGCGCACACCGATCATCGCGCCGACATCTACGCGCTCGGCCTCGTTGCATTCGAGATGCTCGCAGGCTATCCACCGTTTAGCGGTACCACGGCCCAGGCGCTGGTCGCGGCTCATATGACGCAGGCGCCGCCGCGACTCACGGAAGCGCGGCCCTCGGTTCCCGCCGAACTTGCGGCCGTCGTGCACCGCTGCCTGGAGAAGCGCCCCGCCGACCGTTACGAGGATGCCGCCGAGCTGGTAGCGGTGCTGGACCGCCTCGCGCCGTCTTCGGCGCCCGAGCGCGCCGCGATATCACGGCGCGCACTGCTCATCAGCGGCGCGGCGCTGGGACTGATCGCCGTCGGCTTCGGCGGCGGGTTCGCTGCGTTCCGCGCGCGGCCTCGCGCCACGCCCGCGTACCGGCGGCTCACGTTCAGACGCGGCATGATCCGCACCGCGCGGTTCGGTCCCGACTTCCAGACGATCTTGTACGGCGCGCTCTGGGACGGAGACGTGTGCCGGGTGTACAGCGTTCGGCCCGACAGCCCGGAATCGTCGGCTCTCACGCTTCCGCCGGCCGCGCCACTCGCCGTGTCCTCCTCGGGCGAGCTGGCGTTGGCGTTAGGCACGCACTCCCGCGGCATCATGACCTACGGCACGCTCGCACGCATGCCGCTCAGTGGCGGCGCGCCACGTGCGCTGCATGAGCACGTCAAGTACGCCGACTGGTCGCCGGACGGCCGAGAGCTCGCGATCGTCCGCCGCGTGGGCGAGCGCGATCACCTCGAGTTCCCCGCCGGAACCGTCGTGGCCAGACCGGATGCGCCTGACGGTGGATTCAGCTTCGCGCGGGTGTCACCGCGCGGTGATACCGTGGCGGCGTTCGAGCTGAGCGCGCGGAGTTCTCTCTTCGGCCGCGTCGTGGTCGTCGATCGCGCTGGCGTGAAGCGGGCGGTGTCGGCCAGGTACTCCAATGTGTTCGGGCTCGCGTGGCGCGGCGACGAGGTCTGGTTCACCGCGGCGGAAGAGCTGCCACTCTTTCGCAACACGATCTATGCGATGAACCAGTCCGGCGACGTGCGCATCGTTGCGCGCGTGCCGGGCAACACGAGCCTGCACGACATCGCGCCCGATGGCCGTCTGCTCATCGCGCGTACCGAC
>JACDCM010000450.1 GCA_013817545.1 Gemmatimonadaceae bacterium
ATCATCGACGAGGCCTGTGTGGGTTGCAACCTCTGCGCACAGGTGTGCCCCGTTCAGGAATGCATCACAATGCGGGAAGTGCCGAACGGGCACGCGCCGGTTACGTGGAAGCAATACGCTGCGGGGTCGGGAATTTTGGCGCCCAGATCGGAACACTTTCACACGGCGGAGTGGGTGAAGAAGCAGTGAGGCGGGTGCAAGCGGTATCGGGGCGCGATTGACATTCACGGTTGGGTGGCGCAGTCCGGAACAGGACCGTAGTGTTTTACGACCGCCGAATGCGCTCACATGATCAGAACTGCGCCCCCACGCTAAGCGAAAAAATATTCGCCGTGAATGAATAAAATCCGCCGTTCAGATCGCTTGCGCTTTGCGCGCGCGACTCCCGTTCGACTACGCGTCCGCGCCTGCCATCCGTGTCCACCCGCAGGTATGCTGCGTCCAGCCAGTAACGATTCATGAAGGGCACGCCGAACCCGAGTGTGTAGTGCCGGCGATCCATGTCGGGGAGCAGCGGGGTAACGGTTTCGGGAGGCGCGGCAGCGCGAACGTACGAATAGCCACCGCGAGCGGTAACCCCCCTACCTAGGGAGTATTCCAGTCCGGCGCGGATAGCCCACGCGTTGTCGTAATCCTGAATTAGCACTCCGTTGTTGGCTGCCGCCGGCCCTTCGAACGTCACAGGCAGCTCACGAAACGCAGATCCGAAACCGACCCAGAAATAGTCGACCGACACCAACGTATTAGGCAGACCACTGAAGCCAACTCCAGCTTGTACCTGCGCAGGATGCTCAATGGTGGTGGAAACTCCTTGTGCCACCAGGGCTCCTCCGGAAGCAAACTGAGCGGCGAGTATACCGTCGAGTGGTGCGCTAACCCCGCCAGGGGTGAGAGGGTTGCCTTCCGGCAAAACAATTCCGGTTGGGCGTTGCTGGAACCTCGCGTCGGACCCGTCATACTTGAACCGCACTTCAGACAAATATCGCGCGCCGAGTTGTATCGTCGGCGTCAAGCGACCATGCAGTCCCACGTGGACGCCGAGCGCCGTCGCATTCCCCTTGAGAGTGGCACGGGCAAACTCCGTCCCTGGCGGGATTCCGAGTTGCCCGAACGTAACTCCTGGACTGGGCGACACGGGAGCAAGATCCAGCGCCTGTGTGAGCTCCACTCTCGAGTAGCCAATCACAGGCCCGCCGCCGATCGACCATCCCGGTGTAAACTCGTAAGCGACATTGGGCTGAGCGTAGAACGTAAGGAGCGAAGACTTGAGCGCGAGAAAGCGGCCCGGAAAATTCTCTCTCCACTGCGAAGTCAGCCCGTACGGAATGTACAGGCCGACGCCGGCAGCCCATTTGCCGGCCCCCTTGTAATTGACGAACAGGTGCGGCGGGAACGCGGTGGGTGCTATGCTCGGAAAGACGCCGGCGCTGCTGTCGGCGGTGTAATCCCCAGACACGCTGATGGCAGCGGCACCGGCGTACACCGTCCACTTTTTGAGCAGAGTAGCCGCGGCGGGGTTCCAGTAGATCACGGAAGGATCCGCGCAAGGAGACCCCGTGCCTGTGTGCGCTCGCCCTACGGCGCACGTTCCTATCTCATTCAGGCCGAACGCCTGCGCTCGCGCAGACGCTTGCAAGCCGAAAATGAGTGCGAGAGCCAGAGACGCGCGACCGAGGTTCATCATCGCATAAACGGGTTGAATGAATTTCGGTGATAACAGAAAGGGGCCGAAGCAGAAGCTCCGGCCCCCAACTTTGCTCACAACAGCGTCGTTACCGCAAGCTCACGCCCGCCAGCCCGCGCCCGCGAACCACGATCGTGGTTTGCTCGGCAAGTCCGCCCAGCTCGGCGATGATCGTGTAGACGCCCGGTTCCGACGCGACAAACGTGCGGTCGTCGGAGATGCTTACCAGTCGCGTCGCGGAATTGGAGCCGTACGCAACAACAGCGTAGTTTACCCGCGCCCTGCGTATCGGGTTACCGCCCTTCTGCCACACTTCCTCGCGCAGCTTGACGGTGTCCCCAGTACGAATGTCGGAAGTATGCACGGTTAGGGCGATCCTTGCCGCTGTCTCGCGTTGCACATTGAACTTCTTGGTCGCGTGCTTCTGTCCAGCAAGAGCGGTTATAGTCACTCGGCCATTCTTCCTGAATGTGACGACACCAAGCGCATCAACCCATGCGCTGGCCGTATCACTCGACGACCATAAAACTTCGCCTTCCATCAGCTGCTGCTTCGATTTGCCAGACCCAACGGTGGCACGAAGCGGAATTGATGTACCAGTGACGCCTTCATAGTTCACGTCTTCGATCTCAACCTTCCGCGCGGTATTCGCGCTTGCAGAGACAATGTTCGGGGAGGAGCGCGGCAGCACGCGGATCGCGGTATGGCCAGAGATTCCACCGGAAGCGGCGATTACGAGATAATCGCCCGCGCGTTCGGCCGTGAAGAGACCTTCACCGGAAACCATGACGCCTGCGGTGTGCGGCATTCCGCGAAGATTGACGGCGTAAGCCAGCCGTACATCGGGAATGCGCGTTCCATTCTCTGTCTCCACTCGGGCGACCAGACGAACAATGTCGCCCGGGTAAATAGCCTCTTCGGTCGCGGTCGCCAAAGCGATCCGGGCGACAGGATTCGGCTGCACGACGATGTTCTTCGTCGCTTGAATCGTTCCCGATTTTACCGTGAGGGTCGCCTTGCCGGGGGTCAACAGAGTCAGTATGCCGCTCTCGGACACCCAGGCAACATTGATGTTATTCGACGACCAGTGCAACGGCGCGGCGAGGGAAGGCTCGCGCTCCCCCTTGTTCCAGACCCGTGCCTCGAGCCGCATCGACGTCCTTGCATACATGCCGAACCTGGGATGCTGGACGACTATAGTGTCGGTTCCGTAGCCGTTTGGGTGAATGGCGTTGTTGCTGACGACTGGTTGCGGCGCGCCCGCACAAGCGGCGGAAAGGGCTGCACAAATGGCGACGGTACTGAAGCGGGCTGAAGAGCGTAGCATGGAGAACTCCTGCGGAGAGGCGGCGTCTGGTGGATGATCGTTCTAAGGACGAGCAACGCCGGACGTTGGTATCACCCGCCGCGGAACTCGCGGAACGATCAATGCATGGTCGCGGTTGCGGGTCTGGGCAGCCATCACGCGCACGATACTCATTCAGAAAGGAGCCTCCGATATGGGAGACACAACGGTGACGAAAGTGGATTCCAAGCACTCACCCGCCGGCGCCATGGGGCAGAAATATCTGGCTTCAGGAATTCACGTGGGAATGCGGCTTTGGGAGAGGCAGCCAGAGGGCAAGAATAAAAAGCCCCACGCGCGCGACTACGAGA
>JACDCM010000114.1 GCA_013817545.1 Gemmatimonadaceae bacterium
ATTTGGTGCAGGCCAGGCCGCCGCTTACGTATGCCGGGATTGCGTTTTATCCAGGCCACATTCGCCAGTCCGTGAGCGTGCAGGACGAGAGTCTGGCGGAGCTTTCCGCGGCGCTGGGCAGCGTATTAAGTGAGTTGGAGCGGGCAAACCTCCGGCCCGGCATCGTTAGCGGCGGTTCGACTCCCACAGCTTTCCGAACACATGAAATTGAGGGCGTGACCGAGTTCCGCCCTGGAACGTACATTTTCAACGATCGCACAACCTGTGAGATCGGTGCGTGCGAAAAGGATGATGTTGCTCTCACGGTACTAGCCACCGTTGTGAGCACCGCTGTTCCGGGACAGGCGGTTATAGATGCCGGCTCCAAGGCGCTTGGGCGCGAGCCTCTCCGCGCCGCTGGTGGCGGGGGTTTCGGCGTCCTCGCCGAGCACTCCGAAGTTACGGTCAAAGCGATGTCGGAAGAGCACGGCCTGCTGGACCTGCAAGGGAGTGACTGGCGCCCCGCGATCGGGGACCGTGTGCATGTAATACCAAATCATGTGTGCATTGTTGTGCACCTGAACGATGTGGTTTATGGCATTCGGAACGGCGTTATCGAGACAAGTTGGCCGGTGACGGCGCGCGGACGGTGAGTAACATCGGAATCGGGAATCGGGAATCTGAAAGAGCGATCAAGCCGCCGAGGGGCCTCTACTAACAGATTCGGACTTTATCATTATTTCCGACTTGCCTGCCGGTTCCCGATTCCCGATTCCCGATTTCCGGTCCCGATTCCCGAAAAAACGCCGTCCCACTGTCGCATTCGCGCCCGCGGGCGGGCAACACACCACGGCGTGGTGCGTTGTGTGGTGGCGGCAACCCGTTGACAGCACACATCTTACGAGAGATTTTAAAGGGGCATGCACTGTGCATTAGCGGAGTCGGAGCATCGCACAGCTGTTCGTTTCGTTCGTCAAGGCACGCCGGCCGTGTGGCCGGTCAGCAAAGCCATTTGTCTAAATGAGACCGCCAGGGTTCCGAAGAAACTGGCCCGCTCGTGATCGCTGGCACCTTCCACTCGGATCATCCCTCGTGCTCGTTCGTCAAAATAGCGTCGCACGTTTTGCAACTGTCGCTGTCTGGACCGCAGCGGTCGATCTCATCACAAAACAGATCGCGCTCACCGAGCTGCAGGATCACGGAGTGCGAGTGGCGGATGGCATTCGGCTGACACTGGCCCACAACAATGCGTCGGCATTCGGCATTTGGCTGGGACCACTTACCTGGCACATCAACTTTGTTCTAACGTTGGCGGCAGTCGTGCTTGCCGGTATGGTGTGCCGCCATCTTGCTGCGATAGACCGCCGCGCGCCGATGATGCTCGGCCTGATCGCTGGCGCCGCTATCGGGAATCTCTCGAGCATGATTCTCACTCCCGGGGGCGTAGTGGACTTCATCTCCATTGGGAGTAGAAGCGGACCAAGGCTGATTTTCAACCTCGCGGACGTAGCGGCGTACGCCGGTGTCGCGTTGAGCATTGGGACAGCGCTTACTATCTCGCGGAGCATAAAAGAGCAACGGGGACGGCAGATACCCGAGCTTCATATCCCGATTCCACTCATGGTCGAGCCAGTTCAGTCCGGTTGGAATACCTCGCGCTCGAGACGGTCGGCCGCCGTCAGTCATGCCAGGTCAGTCGGGGAGCGCCGGGAGTCGGAGAAAAACGCGCGGACCTAGCGCATTGTGATGGGATCGGGTGTAGGGAGAGAAGCAGGACGGAGGTGGCCTTGCAGGGATAGCTCTCCCTGCTCCCTACACCCACCCATCATTTTTTCCGAACCTTCGCACGTTCCGCAACCAGCGACTCGTACACGCTCTCCACGAATTTGTCTGGTTTCATGAAGCCTTTTCCCCACTTCTCGTCCCACTGTTCGCTCGGCTTCGCGGCGATCGTCTGCTGCAGAGTTTTTTTGGCGACGATGAGCTTCCGCACATTGTCGCGTATCCCCGTGAGCATTTCACCATAGGCCTTTAGCTCCCCCCTGTTGGAGAGCGGGCCATGCCCCGGAATTACGCGTGTAACGTCGTTGATCATCACCGCAATTCGATCGACTGCGGTAATCAACCCCTGCACTGAGCCGCCGCTCGAAAGATCGATGAAGGGATACATTCCGTTGAAGTAAAGATCTCCCATGTGGATGACGTTCGATTTCTTGAACCACACCACCGCATCGCCATCCGTGTGCGCGGGATCGACATGAAACGCGTAGATCTCGTCATCGTTCAGATGAAAAGTCACCGTCGCGTTGAAAGTTACGACTGGTAAGCCTCCCTTTGGCGATGCCGGCACCGTATCGCCCATCGCCTTTATGAACTGCTCGACGCTCATCCGCTTGCGGACGTTGTCGTGCGCCACGATAAGCGCTCCGGCCTTCCCCATATTCTCGTTTCCGCCGGTATGATCGCCGTGCCAATGCGTGTTTAGAACGAATCGTACGGAGCGCTTGTCAATCGAGTCGAGTACAGCGAGGATCTTCGGCGTTAGCGGCGCGTATTGATCGTCGACGAGAAAAATGCCGTCATCACCGATAGAGACGCCGATATTCCCGCCGGCTCCCATCAGCATGAGCATGTTTTCGGTAAGGCGGATCAGGTTCACCGGCGCCCTGGAGACATCCGGCTGCTGGGCACGCACCCCGGCCGGCAATGCTACGACGGCAAACCCGGTCAAGGCGAAACGGGACAGTCTTTTGAAGTGCATGTGTGCTCCGGAGTATGTGGCAGTTTGGGAGCAATGAATGTCCCTCTCGCTACATGCCTTCGTCAACAGGGCGCCTCACAATCACTTTCGCTGTTTTGAATTCCGGCTGAGTTCACGGCGAACAGTTATTGCAGATCGACGCCGACGCGCGCACCCCCGAAAATTCATAAGCTGCGCCTGGCAGTTGGCAGCGCTGTCCCTGATGCTTTTCAGACCGCGTTCAGCCGACCGTTCCGCTACCTACTCGCTCCTGAGCGCTGTAAGCGGGTCAGCCGCCGCACCGCGCCGACCTGGCAAGTACGCTGCGAAGGCCGCGACCGCGAGAAGCGCGACAGCCACAGCGCCGTAGGTCATCGGGTCGCGTGGGCTCGTCCCGAAAAGAAGCCGATCCAGCGCCCGCGTGGCGAAGACGGCTGCACCTAAACCCACAACGACTCCGACGACCGCTGGTCGAAGTGCGCGGCCAACCACCAGGCGGAGCAGGTCGTTCCGTTGGGCTCCAAGAGCCATACGCACGCCCATCTCGTGCCTCCCTCTTGCAACGCCGTATGCAACTACTCCGTAGATCCCGATCGCAGCGAGTCCAAAGGCAAGCGCGGCGAACAGCGTCACCACCGCCATGTTGAAGCGCGCCTGGGTGATGGAATCCCCGACGTATGCCTCGAGCGTGCGAACGAACGAGAGCGGAAGCTCTGGATCGAGGGCCAGCACCGCGCTGCGCACCGAGGGCAGGACGGCCAATGGTTCTCCAGTCGTGCGGAGGAACATGTACATTCCCACAAAGGGATCCTGCGCGAACGGCACGTAGACAGCGGGTTCTACCGGCTCTGCCGCACCCGCGTAATGAACGTCGGCAACAACGCCGACCACCGTCAGCCATCGCTCTCCATCGAACAACACCCTCCGCTCGATCGCACCAGCACCGCCGGCGCCACCCAGCAGGTAGCGACGCGCCAACGTTTCGTTCACAATGGCGACCGGCGGCGCGTCCGGACGGTCCCTCTCGGTGAAGGCTCGTCCCGCAAGTACGGGAATATTGACGGCCGCAAAGTAATTTCCTCCCACCCGGATCTGATTCGCCACAGGCAGCTCTGCCGGAACGCTGGAACCGCCGTTCACCCTGAAGCTCCCACTCTGACGCACGTCGTTCGGCGGCATGCAATCACACAGGCCGGCCGTCTGCACAGTTGGGAGCGACGAAACGCGCTCAATGACGCTTGCGAAGAAGGCGCGCTGCTTGTCGGGATTGTCGTACTTCACTGGGCTGCCCGCCACGAGCATGGTCAGCACACCCGCGGGCTCAACGCCGAGATCTACAGTTCGCAATTTGTTGAAGCTCTGTAGCAGAAGACTCGCGCCCACCAGAAGAACCAGCGAAATCCCAATCTCTGCCGCGACTAGTGCTCCCTGCATCCTGTGATGCCGAGCCGCGGTGCCAGCTCCGCGGGTGCCTTCCCTTACCGACGACTCAACGCTGCGACTCGTTCCGCGAAGCGCGGGGGCGAGACCGACGAGCATCCCCGTGATGAGCACAGCGAAAGAGGTGAAGACAATGGCCAACCTGTCGATGCGCACGTCGTTGAATCTGGGCACAGCCTCCGGGCTCAGCTTCCCGAGTGCCTCAACTCCGCCGTACGCGAGCACCACTCCGAGAGCTCCGCCGATTGCCGCGAGCACCAAACTCTCCGTGAGGAGTTGCCGCAGGATTCTACCCCGGCCAGCACCGAGGGCGGCCCGGATGGCAAGCTCGCGCTCCCGGGATGCAGTACGGGCGAGCAAGAGATGCGCGACGTTCGCGCAGGCTATCAGGAGCACGCACGCCACCGCCCCTGCGAGGACCATGAGCGCTGGCCGCGTCTCTCCGACCAATTGATCCTTGAGGGCGACTAACGCGGCCCCGCTGCCAGGATTTGCATCAGGGTACTCAACGGACAGCTGCCGTCCCACAGCATCCAGATCGGCGCGTGCCGCTTCATGCGTGACCCCATTTTTGAGGCGCCCTATGACCCGCTGAAAGCGCCGCCCACGCGCCTCGCCCCAAGCGGGATCGGAGAAAATAGTGGCGTAGCTGGTCCACAGCTCAACGTCAGGCCGCGGAAACTGGAAGCTCGACGGCATTACTCCTATCACCGTATACGGCTGTGCATTCATGCGGATGGAGCGTCCGATGATGCCGGGATCGGCGCCGAACCTCCGGCGCCATATGCCTTCGCTGAGAACAACGACGAACTCGCGGCTCTGCGTTACAGTGATGCCGCTTCCAAGCAGCGGCCGAACGCCGAGCATCGAGACCTGATTACCAAGGAGCTGCGAACCCTGCACCTGCTCCGGCGCGCCCTCTCCGGTGATGCCGTAGCGATTGTACGCGTAGGCGAGCAGTTCGGTGAACGAGCGGCTCCGCGCAACCCAGTCCTTGTAGTTGGGGACTGAAACCGGGTTCCGTTCACCGGGCGTGAGCGTGGAGGTTTCCCAGAGCTGAACAAGACGTTCCGGCTCCGCGTACGGCAGCGGACGAACAAGAACGCCATATACGATGCTGAATACCGCTGTTGTGGCTCCAATTCCAAGCGTCAACGTGAGTAGCGCGGCGGCTGTAAAGGCGGGAGTTCTTGCCAGCGAGCGGGCGGAATACCTGAGATCCTGCCACACCGACTGCAGCAGCTCGGCGCGTTGAAGAGTTTGCTCGCGCTCGCTTCCGATCGCTTCACACTCGTCAGCCACTCGCACCACATCGCCAAAGCGTTTCCGGGCGCCTGCGCGGGCGTCGGCATCGGAATGCCCCTGCGCTCGTAGCCGTTCCTCGCGCATAGCGAGATGAAACGCTATCTCGTCCTGCACGTCGCGCGAGATCCGGTTCCGGCTCGCGGGCATGCGGAAAACGCGCCGGAAGCCCTCGGGCAGCATTATGCTGGTTCGGGCGAAGTGCTGCGGAGCGCCCTCGCTATCGCTTCAGCGTGGCGCAACCAGGTTGGCGTCTCGTTTTTCAGCTGTGCCTTCCCTTGCGAAGTAAGCCGGTAGAATCTGGCGCGGCGGTTGTTCTTGGAAACGCCCCACTCCGCGTCCACCCAGCCCTTTCGCTCCAGTCTATGAAGCGCGGGGTACAGGGTTCCCTCTTCGAGCCAGACTGTAGCTTGAGTGACCCGCTCAACCCACTCCGCGACGTCGTAGCCGTGTCGCGGACCCCAACTCAGCGCTTTGAGGATGATAAGGTCGAGACTGCTTCGGAACACGTTCAGTTGAGAATCTCCCATCGCAATCTCCCCTAGTGACGCAAGGGAAGATATTCCCACACCCCTAGTCACGCAAGGGGAGAGCTTATCTGACTGGAGAATTTTCGAGCTTGGCGAGCTGGCGACGCGCCTGCGTCACCACAGGCTGGAGCTCCATGTCGGCGTCTTTCCAAAGTTCCACGACGCGGGCGTAGTGCCGAACCGCACTCGCGCGATCACCACGCTCTTCGTACAGCTCTGCCAGACGCTTGTGAATCAGTGTCAGAAAGAGCCCGTCGCCAAATCCGGCAGCGGTGACGTTCGGAACAGGGTTGAATACCCGATCCAGTGCAGGGAGCGTCAAATAACGCCTTTGCACTTCCAGGGTAGAATCCAGCGCGCCGGCCAGCTCATAGGCCCCGCCCAGATGCGAGAGCGCACAGATACGGCAGGGTCCGATATCCGCTGACCGAAATTCCGCGATTGCATCGGCGTAACGTTTTTCGGCAACAGCCAGAGCGCCAAGTGTGGTATGCTCTTCCTGAGCCAGTCGAAGCAAATCGGCGCGCCGCAGATCCGCCGCGACCACCGCTTCGCGCTCGCGAAGGACTGTTCGCGCTCGCTCCGGCTTGCCGGCGAGCGCCAACACCAGTGCAACCTGACGGTAAGGGCGGTCGAGAGGCTCCATTTCTCCAAGCGGGTGACGCGCAAGTGCCCGGTCCAGGCGTTGCAGCGCCCTGGAGGAATTCTGCCGAAGCGCGATATCTGCGAGGGCGAGCCTTACAGCGCCGAGGATGTAGTTTGCTCCGGTACCCTCGGCTTCCGCGGCGGCCATGGCAGTTTCAACGTATTGTTCCGCCTCCGCGAGACGTCCCTGGGCACTGGCTAGCTGGGCAAGCGCCGTATTCGTCGCCTGCACCCAGAACTGGCTCTCGCCATGCCTTTCGCGCAGTGAACGCAGTTCGGCCTCCGCCGCGGCGAAATCCCCGGAGCTGGCCAACATGCTCGCTCGAAAGTACCGGAGGTCCGGGTTGCGGGGCAGCCTGGCGATGCCAAGATCCACGGTTGCTCGCGCCTCCGCCATTTTTCCAAGACTCCCCTCTGCAAACGCCAAATGGCTGTAACCGAAGCGCCCCATGGAATCGATTTCGAGTGCGCGCCTGGACACTTCCTCAGAACGTTCGAACTGCCGCACTTGTGCGTATCCGTTACCAATATTGATGAGAGCGATGTGATCCCTGGGATACGTTTCGAGCAGGGTGCGATACGATGCGATCGCGCGATGCCGGTCACCGAGAACGGACCAGTAATAGGTGCCGAGTAGCAGGTAGCGTTCTCGCTCAGTGAGACGTTCCCTGTAACGGTACGCTTTCGTGAGTGCGTCTACCGCGAGCGTTCGCCGCGTCCCAACGTTCCCGAGATGCTGGCCGAGTTTCCGGTACGCCATGGCGAACGTTGTATCCAGAGCGACCGCTTCCTGCAGGAGGTCGATACCTCTGGAAAAGTCTCCTTCGACCTCGATGGCGCGAATGGCCTGAGTGTAGCGGCGAAGTGCTTCCAGAGATCCGGTCGTCACCTGGTCGAGTGGCTCGTTCGCTCGGATCGTCCGGAGCGACTCGCCAATCCGTTCACGTAACGTCCGCGACAAATCGTCGATCGCCCCGATGATGCCGCTGGAATCACTTGCCGTCTCGCGCGCTGCCGCCAGCACCTCCCCAGTCTGCGCCGATACGATTTGCGCCGATACAACGAAGCGCGCGCCTGCTTCGGAGATTTCCCCCGCGATGATCGCCTTGATCCCATCGCGAATGGCGATCTCGCGAGCGAGCGTCAGATTGAGCGGAGTGTTGGACGGCGTCTGCATTCGCGCCAGCGCGTCGCGCAGGTAGTTCGCCTGTAGCACGGTCACGACGGGTGATTGCGCCAGATCGATCCGAAAAGCTTCTGTCACGACTCCGCCAAGCAGGGAATCGGGCGTCTGATTCGCGAAATCGGCGACGAGAATGCGCTCGCGTTCCTTCAGGACGCCAGCCGCGAGGAGTGATCGTACGGGGCCGATACCCAGCGTTTGCATCGCCATGTAACCCGCGACCACGATTCCCAAAAACGCAAATGCGAGAAGGAAGCCGAATATCGTTTTGCGCCACGTAACCGAGCCCAGCCTTCCGCTGGGTCGTTCTCGCGAAGCGCGCGTCGCGCGTAGTGAAACCCTGCGATGCGAGATCGCTGTCACAACGACGACCGGTAGTCCGACAAGAAGCAGCACGACCGATCCCGGGAACGTCCAATCCGGCAGGCCAAGCTGCACAGTGGCGAGTTTCACCGAGGCGAGCACGGCAGCGGATGTCAGAAAATACAGCAAAGCGATCAAGGGAAACCCGAGGTGCGTTCTCCGCCCGGATTGCTTCCCCGCGCCATCTGCCGCAAAATCCGCGATCCCGCCATCATCGAGCGTCGCGGCGATGATGTCGAGCTGCTTCATCAGCTCATCCGCGGAACGCCAGCGGTCAGCCGGGTTTTTCTCCAGACACCGCATGACGAGCGATGCGAGCCTGGGGGGTGTGGAAGGCCTGTATTTGGTGACGGGCTCGGGATCGTCGGTCAACTGCGCCACGAGCAGGGCCTGTGAGGAAGCTCCCGTGAAAGGAGTGACCCCGGCGAGCAGCTCGTACGCGAGCACACCTACCGCGTAGATATCGGCGCGGTGATCGGTATGTGGGTCGGCCGCCGCCTGTTCCGGCGCCATGTAAGCGGGAGTACCAAGTGCAACCCCGATCGAAGTGAGCGCGCCACCGTCGCTGGCACCCGCGGAGTCGCTCAGTGCCTTCGCGACACCGAAATCGGTTACCATGGCGTGGTTCTCGGTAAGGAGAACGTTGCCAGGCTTGATGTCACGGTGGACCACTCCGCGACGGTGCGCATAGGCGAGCGCGTCCACCACATCGCGCAACAACCGCACGGTGTCGAGAATTGGAAGGGAACCCTCGCGTGCGATCCGGTCGCGCAGTGACTCGCCCGTTACTATGGGCATCGTGTAGTACAGCAGCCCGCCGGCGTCACCGGCATGAAGCAGCGGCACTATGTGCGGATGCTGCAGCGACGCAGCGAGCTCGATCTCCCGCCTGAACCGCTCGTGGCTTACACCGGCCGCGAGCTCCGGGGCGAGAACCTTCACGACGACCTGGCGTTTCAACGCGTTATCGCGCGCCACGAATACGTGCGACATGCCCCCGCCGCCGAGCTCATGCTCGATGGCGTATCCGTCCCCTAACGACGCTTGCAGTTGGTCGCGCAGATAGTTCTGCACGGAGGCACCCGCTCCGGTGATTGGGATGCAGAATCTAGGAGTCGCGCGCGGGATGAGCCAGCGCGACGTGACGAATTTCGTCGAGCACGCTGACTCACTCCGCATGTCAGCAAGCTGTGAAGGACACCGAAGACGACCGTGGTCCGCTTGCCCCGGTACCCAGTGCCGATATACCGTCCACGATGCCACTCTTTCGTCGCGACGGACGGACTCGCTCTCGCGCTACGTTGCTGGTCACGCTACTGCTGCTTACAGTCGCTCTGGCTGGCGTGCTCACGTGGCAGGCGTATGACGCGGCGCGTTCCCACCGAGCCACGGCGGAACGCGTGCTTACGGACTACGCCAGCTTTGCTTCCTGGAGACTGCACGAAGCTGGAAAAATGGAAATGGGCGGCATGATGGACCGCGCCCTCAGCCCGCTCATCCTGATTGATACACGATCGGCGCATGCGCTTCCTGGTCCGGAGCTGCTCGTTCCGACTGGGTCAAAAGTCGGAACGAAATGTGCCCACGCCCCTGGCGATCCGACGCGCTACTATTTCCGCGCCAACCTGCAGACGGGTGTAGTCGACATCACAGGTCCTCCGCCGCCGCCTGGCGTGCTTGCATCGCTCGCGGACACGATCGCGGCGTGGAAGATGTGGGAGTCGTGGGATGGCTTGAACATCGTACCGTTCTTCCGGGAAGTTGAAGGAGACAGCCGGCTCCTCATGTACGGCGTCAAGTCCGACGGCGCCGGGAAACGTGTCGCCGCATATGGCTTCGAGGCGTGCCTGAGCGGTTTCGGCGCACCGCGGTTCAAGGCCATCATGAAGAACTGGCATTTGCTTCCCCCCGCACTAACCAAGAAGCTGCCGAACGAGTCACTGCTTTCCGTGGTGGTCTCCGACAGCTTCGGACGAATCGTGTACAAGTCCAAACCTCAGTACACGTCCCGCTATGAAGGCAAGATCGTTCCGTCGAGCCGGGTTTTTCTGTCAAACCGCGTGACGCTGAGGCCCGATGCAGCGGAGAAGCTGGTGATCGGCGGCCTGCCACGGTCGCGGCTCCCCCTGCTGCTCGGGCTGCTCACGTTGACCACGGTGCTTGTGGGCGCCGCTCTGGTGCAGCTTCGCCGGGAGCATGAGTTGGCGCGTCTGCGCTCCGATTTCGTCAGCAGCGTCTCGCATGAGCTGCGAACACCGCTAGCGCAAATCCGCATGTTTGCGGAGACGCTTCGCTTGGGACGCGTGCGCTCCGAAGAGGAGCGGAGACGTTCGCTCGACATCATCGATCAGGAAGCCCGGCGGCTCACCCATCTCGTCGAGAACGTGCTGCACTTCTCGAGAAGCGAGCGGCAGCAGACCCACATCTCGCGGGAAATCTCCGCGCTCGCCCCCGAAGTCGCTCGCGTTCTCGAGCTGTTCGCTCCCATCGCGACCGCGCGCGGCGTGACGGTTCGCGAGGATCTGGAGGAGGGGATAGTTGCGCCTGTCGACCGAGAGGCGCTCCGTCAGATGCTGATAAATCTCCTGGACAACGCGGTCAAGTATGGTCCGCAGGGAGGGATCGTGACGGTC
>JACDCM010000451.1 GCA_013817545.1 Gemmatimonadaceae bacterium
TAGCGCTGGGCGTGCGAAATGCTCTTCTTTGGCGACGTCGAGCGCCGAGCCGCGCGCATGGAAGCGGTCGCTACGGTGCAGCGCGCCTTTCCGCGGCCGTATCGAGCGACGCCCTCTTTGAGGAGGTTTACAAGGCAGTGTCGTCAGTCGTTGATGCGGCGGGCCTTGCGGTCATCAGCTACGACGAGAACACCGGGATGCTGGTTCCGGAGTATGTGGTAACTAATGGCAAATCGATCTCCGTGAGCGCTCTTCCGCTACTGCCCTTCAACGGTGGAACGCTCAGTCAGACGCTGCGGACCGGGGAACCGATTGTCGTGGGCTCATCGAGAGTTTTCCCACTGGAATTGGCGTGCAACTTTCCCGGAGACGATTCCGTAGTCTCGCTCAATGTCCCGATAATTCACGGCGACCGTGTGCTGGGTGTACTACAGGCATCGTCTCAACATCCGGACGCATACGATTGGGATGACGTCGAGCTGGTAGGCCACATCGCCCGGCAGGCAGGCACTGCCATTGTGAACGCCCGGGCATTTGAATCTGAGCGACGAGAGCGACGACAGGCTGAAGCTGCAGCGGCAGTTGTCCGCATTGCTTTGCGCACCATGTCTCTTGCCGAAGCGGCGCATGAAATGCTCGAGGTAATCGGCAACGCCGTCCGTTGCGAGGGAAGCGCTCTCGCGGTGCGTGTTGGGAAGACCTTGCCATTTCGATACATCGCGGCCACCGGCACCGCGGAGTTCCTGGTGGGCACTGACGCAACGGTTCCCCGCGCAGTGCTGGCCCTGGCTGAACAGGCGGCAGGAAATCTCGAAATCTGCTCTCGTTCGCCCGGAAGAGCGGCCCGAGAAATGTGATCGCGAACGCAAACGAATTGATCGAGCAGACACTCCGCCTGCGATCTTACGCCCTTCGCTCTGCTGGGCTCACCGTGAAGTCACACCTGAGCGCCGATCTCCATCCTATCCACGTCGATGACAGGCAGATTCAGCAAGTACTGCTTAATCTCATTATCAACGCCGAGCATGCCATGGCCTTGGTTTCGAATCGGGTGCTAACCCTCAGAACGTTGAATAGCGGGAGTTCGGTCGTCATCGAGATCGAGGATACCGGGATGGGGATGAGCTACGAAGTTCAACGCCGGATATTCGAGCCTTTCTTCACTACCAAGCCGGAAGGTGCCGGAACGGGGCTCGGACTTAGCGTGAGCATAGGTATCATTCAAACGCACGGCGGCACACTTTCGGTGGAAAGCGCCCCTGGCGCAGGCTCCACTTTTCGCATAACACTTCCTATGTTAACTCAGGCGGCGGTTTTCTCTGGAACGGGGCTTGACGCATGAATGACACGCTGCCCCCGCGCGCAACTTCTCCTCTCGCCGCGCGCATGGCGCACACTGGAACTGGCGCGCTGAACAAGCGACTCCTCGTCGTTGACGACGAAGAAAGCATTCGCCTCGCCCTCTCCAAGTTCCTTCGGTCGCGGGGCTACGAAGTTCAGACAGCCGACTCCGGGGCAGCCGCGCTTGAATTGCTCGAGCGGTATTCTTTCATGCTGATGCTGTGCGACATCCGTATGCCTGGCATGACGGGAATCGAGGTCATAGGGCACGCGGCTAAAAAGGACCCCGACCTTGCAATCATGATGCTCACCGCGGTCAACGACGCGCCTACGGCCACGGAAGCGCTCTCCAGCGGAGCGTGCGATTACCTGATGAAGCCGGTGGAGCTCTCCGATTTGCACCAGGCAGTGGAGCGGGCGTTGCACAGGCGGGATCTAACAATCGAGCAGCGCCACGTTGAACGAATGATTCGTGAAGAGGTTTCGCTCCAGACCGCGGAGATCGAACAGGAGAAGCAGGCGCTCCGGACGCTGACAGTGAGTATTGCCGAGACGCTTATCAACGCCATGGAGGCCAAGGACGTTTACCTTCGCGGCCACTCGCAGCGCGTCGCGGAACTCGCATCATCCATTGGTGAGGAGCTCGGCCTGGGCGAAGACACGGTGGAGGCCATTCGGCTGGCGGGTCGTCTGCATGATGTCGGACTGATAGGCATTCGAGAGGAAGTGCTGAACAAACCAGGTCAGTTGACGCCGGAAGAATTTGCGCATGTGAAGACGCATGTCCGAATCAGTATGGATATCCTCGCGCCGCTCAAGCATCTCGGTATCGTGCTGGATTTCGTGCACGATCATCATGAGCGGATCGATGGCAATGGCTATCCGCGTGGGCTCAAGGGTTCTGCTGCAATTTCGATCGGAGGAAGAGTTCTGGCAGCTGCCGATGCCTACGACGCTCTTACGTCGCGGCGCGCCTATCGGGCACCCCGGATGCCTGATGATACGCTTCAGTATCTCGAGACTTATGTGAACACACTGCTCGACGAGGATGTATACAATGCCCTTTGCTCCGTAGTGCGCCGGCGAAAGAGTTTGGTATTCATCGAGGATTGATGGGGCGGGATGTTTTTTCCATGGGGCCCGGAGTCGCGTTCGCGATTCCGGGCCTCTTTACTTGAATCGTTTTTCTTTCTATCCCTTGACCCTTGATGTCATATACCGTATCCCTGTCCTCGGCACACGACGTGCAGATTGCTCGGCCTGCATAGGCGAGCGACACCGCATACCTGCGAGACAATACGAAAGGAGGGAGTTATGCCGCGTGGCGATGGGCTGAACGACAAGATGCTCTTCTCCGAGCGCGACGACGAGGAAGAGGGCTACGGCGGATTCGGAGGAGGTGGCGGCGGTGGCGGTGCCTCGTATGATGATGATGATGACGAGGAGGAGGGCACCAGCTGGGCAACTACCGCCCGGGAAAATACCTATTTCGACGACCCCGACGATCTCAGCGAAGATGATGAAGAAGAGGAAGGTGGCGCAGCAACCGAGGATGATGAGGAGAGTGGGTCAGTAGCTGGCGATGAAGATGAAGACGAGGGAGCCCTCTCAGGTGGAGGCCGCCGTGGCCGACGGCCCAAGGCAGCCTCAAGTGGAGGCACTGGCGGATCAGGCACTCTCTCAGGTGGCGGAGCTGGACGGAAAGGCGCAAGCGGGGGGGAAGCGTCGGGTCGCTCAGGAAGTGGCTCTTCAGTGGGCGCGGCGTCAGGTGCCTCTGGTGGCGGGGGAAAACGACAAGGTGGTGGTACAGCCGGGAGCAAAGGGAGTCCGGGCAGGGCGGACAACACCTTCGCGGCGTCCGGCAAGCACGGGAGCTCTACTTCAGAAAGCTCCGGGGGTGGAAAATCTTCGGGTGGCGGAGCTGGGAGGCCAGAGGCCCGCGCTTCAAGCGGATCGGGGCGCGGTTCCGGCGCTTCTGACAAGACTGATAGAGGT
>JACDCM010000452.1 GCA_013817545.1 Gemmatimonadaceae bacterium
GAAGGCTGGTACAACCCACACCGGCGGCACTCCGCGCTCGGTAACAAATCACCGATCAGCTACGAAAAGCTGATCACAGAGGCGGCTTGATTCTCAAGCCGTCAACCGTCCACCGAAGCGGGGCAACTCCAATCCATGACCCATTGACACCCCGCATCAGACGATAGGAAGAATGATTAATCGCCAGACATGATGCAGGGACCCCTTGAGACGGCCGGGGCAACTCCAGGCTCGGCGGCATAATCTCCTAAAGCGTTGCTAGCGTTTGCCTTTCCAGCGGGCTGCGGCTGCTCGTTTAGCGATGCTACTTCGCTCCTCAGGGCTGAGGGATTCTGCCCGCGCAATGCCGCCCTTAAGCCCGCCACGTCGCCCAAGAGCAACAGCTGCGGGATTCTTCCTGTGCTTGCGGGGCGTACCCGTAGCACGGGCGACGATAGACGCGGCCAGTTGGTTGGCGTCGAGTCTCTTACTACTGCTTGACCGCTTAGGCATATTCCCAACCTAATGTCGAAAGGCACAGAAATCAAACGACGGTGCGTCTTTTGTGGCGGCGAGGGCGTCACCCGTGAGCACGTTTGGCCCCAATGGCTGATTGAGTTGTTAGCCGAACGGTACACCGATACATCCGTGACGATAACGTGGGGCAAAGACAGGGAACGCACAGCACGCGAGCTAGACGCGACCGTTAAGCGGGTCTGCGCCCCTTGCAACACCGGATGGATGGCGGCCTTAGAGGGTCGCGCAAAACCGATCTTGGTGCCGATGATTATGGGAGAAAACCTACCGATCACGTTAGTACCCTTATCACAGCGCATTCTTGCGAATTGGGCATTGAAAACGGCCTTGATGTTGGATTTTCTCCACTCCGGATCAAAGCCCGTGTTTCAATCGTCCGCGTACTCATCTTTTTTTCGGGATCGGCACCCAACTCGTCACACTGCCATCTGGGTGGCGTGCTTCGGGGAACCCGGCCTGAGGTTCCACGCAAGCTCCCAAACGATAGCAATGGCAAATCCCCCCGAATACACACCTGAGGGCATCGTCACGCGGGGCCGTGCATACGAAAGCGGTGCCCTCTCTACCTTCTCTGCCCAAGCGGCCGTCTTCCAAGTCGTGACCTTCCCAGAGAACTCCCCTACAATCCGCGATGCTCTTGATCCTCCTGGGGCCATCCACATTTGGCCTCTCGCCGGCCGCTCCTTCAACTGGCCGGTGAATAACATCGCCTACGGTGAGGCCGTCCTTATGGCCTTTTCCAAGCGTACCGTTTCGGTTTCTTTCTAGGCGGTCAGTCATTCGGGCCGCCATTCGTTACAATCGAACGGGGACACTGCCCAACTTCGTCTGCACTTGCGAGCGCCGTTCCCCATTCGCTAAACTGAAGTCGAAGGGACGCCTTCCGGACTTCGCCGGGAGACAAAAAGCGTCACGTCGAGAGGGAGCCAGTCCGGGCGGGATTGCCGGCTGGCTCTTCGGCTTCTCAGAACACTCCTGCCACGCGCGAACGGATTTCGTCTCGGGTGTCTGCCTCAGCTTCGGCTCCGTTTTCGGGAAGCGATCGGCCGCGGCCGCTCCGCACGAGCAGTAGCTTGCCCAGCTCATCATAGTGCAGAGGCGAAAACTGTTTTCCGGCGTAAGGAAGGATTGGCTTTCCCTGATATGACTGCGCAACGGTGAGTTGCTGCATTACGAAGACCTTCGCGTAAGCAGGATCGACGCCGTTCTTCAAGAGAAAGTCGACCATCGCAGCTCGACCCTCCTCCAGCATTTGTTCGTTGTTGATCATGTTCGATTCCTCAGAGGGGGCTTTTCGTTGATGGCGGTTTCGTTAGCCGCTTTCGGCTGCTCAATCGGCGCCGGAGCGTAGTAGTTGATGTCTCTCAACAGCACGCTGGCCGCACCGTCCTGCCATGTCTCAATCGGTCCGTGGTCAGCTATGACTCTCGCCACAAAGGCGCCGGTATTGAGCTGCAGAAATCTGAGACCTTTCTCGACCGCTGCTTCGGCACGCGCGGGGTGAAGTCCCTTTGCAATGAGGCGCTCGACAACATCGCGAGTGAAGAGGCGCTGGGCTTCGGCTTCTTCTTCGGGTGTGTTAGAGGACACTGGATATCTCCGAGCGCAGCCGAAGCTCGTCCGCCGTAGGTTCGCCCCTTGCGACTGGGTTCAAGATGCGCTCGAGCGCAGCTTCCTCCTGTTGCTCACGCAGCTCTTCGCGGGAGAACTGGCTACTTGTACCCGCCAGCCTCTCTTCGAATCCTGCCCAAGTTTTTTCGTCGTCGCTCGGCTCGTCGAATGCCGTGAAGGCCTCAGGCGGCAGGGAATTCCGGATGGTCCGCGCACACTCGGCCTCCGCGCCAAAGGCTCCGCGTATCAGCCCGGCGATGCTGACGTGGAGTGTGTTCGATCGACTTAGACCATATCGCAGCTGTGCGGCAACTGCTTGCACCGCAGCGTCCGGCTTCACGCCCATCTCGACTAGTTTCTCAGCGATCACGGCCTTATGGCGGTCGATGCGTGCCTCGATTTCTTCCCGTTCTGTTGGCATTTTGTTCTCCTTGGTTTTCATGGTGAAGGTTGAAAACGTCTAAAACCTGTTTGCTGCGTTTCCCTGATCATCCAGGGCCCCCATAGCTCCACGTGGACTGCCCCCACTGGGGGCGCGGCGGTCGTCCCACCGATTCCCAGAGAGCAATGACTACCGCGTCGAGTCGGTCCGGTGAGCGGCCGAGCGTCTTCCGGATCGTGTCTTTCGCGACGATCTGGACGGCGCCGCTGCCACCCGTCGACAGTTGCCATTCAACGGCGAGCGCCTCCTCCTCGAGCATCGGGTCGCGGGGCAGGGAAACTATGTTGTTCTCAAGAAGCTCGCGGAACTTCCAATGCGACGCCGCGCGAAGGTTTAGAAACCGCGCCGGTTCCGGAGCCTGGGCCGCGCCATTGAATGCGGTGACGTCCCAGCCCGTCTTGCGAATCACATCGATCAGTCCGCCGCCCAAGCCCGGCTCGTCGACGACGATACCAGGTCGCGCATGTCTCGTTTTCAGCCCGTGCGCCATCGCGAGCACACGGTCCGCTGAGCCCGTCGTGGATGCGCCGTGCCATGTAGTCAGCGATTCGACTCGCGTGCCGCGCACCACAGCGACAACAGAAGCGTCTGCGCCATACCTGGCGACGTCGACACCGAGCAGCGGAGGTGAACCACCCAACGGCGCCAGCTGCGCCACATTCGCGTCGTGTCGATCGAATGCGGCTCGCAGCCATACGCGCTTGACAAGCCCTTCAACAGATTCCTCGGGCCACTCGGAGAGTACGCGGCTCCGGTAGATCGAGGA
>JACDCM010000453.1 GCA_013817545.1 Gemmatimonadaceae bacterium
CTCTGGGTGATCGCGAAGCGCGAGTATCTCGAACGGGTGAGAACGAAATGGTTCGCGATCGCGACCATTTTCGGTCCGGTGCTCTTTGCGTCTCTGATGATCCTTCCACCCTGGATTGCATCGCGGAGCAGAGCCTCGCTCGGGCTGTCACGCATTACCATTCTCGACGCTACCGGCACTGGACTCGGCAAGCGCGTGGCGGCCGGCCTCAGTGGCGGCGTTGGGGGTGACACGATTGCCACCGCGCGAGTAATCGAGGTAAAGCCGGAGGAAATTCAAGCGGCAGAACGGCGTGCGTCGAATGACGTCATCCGCGGCGCGGCGAATGGATATCTCCTGGTTGACGCCTCCACGCTCGCCGGCGTTCGCGCGCGCTATGCCGGGAGTAATGCAACCGCGATCGCGGACATGCAGGAGCTCCGCCGGGTAGTGCGCGAGCACGTTATGGCAGTCCGCCTCGAGCAGGCTGGCGTCGATCCCGTAAAAACATCGGCACTCACAAGGATGGGATTAACGCTTGACGCGGAACGACTCTCCAGCCGCGGGCGTGGCGGGTCGGGCCAGATCAGCATTTTCTTCGCGCTCAGTGTTGCTGTCCTCCTGTACTTCTCGATTTTCTTTTACGGCCAGACGGTGCTGCGCGGAGTAATGGAAGAAAAGCAGACACGTGTCTCGGAGGTAGTGTTGTCGAGCGTGCCGGCGTCGAAGCTGCTCGATGGCAAGGTACTCGGCGTTGGCGCGGTGGGACTCACTCAGATCCTGATATGGGTTCTCGCGAGCTTCTTTCTCATCAAGGCGCGCGGCACTGTGCTGGCATGGCTGGGGGCGCCGTCCCTCCCTCTGGTCCTGCCGAATATTTCATTCGGCCTTGGCGCGACACTCCTGCTTTTCTTCATCCTCGGCTACATCTTCTACGCCGCGCTCTTCGCGGCGATAGGTGCAATCGTCAACAGCGAGCAGGAAGCGCAGCAGGCGCAGATTCCGATCGTGATGATGCTCGCGGCGTCGATCGCCTTTTTGCAGGCGATTCTCGCTCGCCCCGACGGCACGCTGGCGGTGGCGCTTTCCCTGCTGCCCTTCTCATCGCCGATCGTCATGCCGCTGCGCATGAGCCTGATACAGGTGCCACCGTGGGAGGGACTCATGTCTCTCGGATTTCTGGCGGTAGGCTGCTACATCGTTGTGTGGATGGCCGCTCGCATCTACCGCGTCGGGCTTCTCATGTACGGCAAGCGGCCAACGATCAGAGAGATCGCGAGGTGGGTGAGGTACTCTGGGTGAGAATCGGGAAACGGGAATCCGACCGCGTAACTGCGAAAGGCAGGATGTCACCCCGTTGGTACTACGATTCCCGTTTCCCGATTCCTACCTCCCTCTCAGCCTGCGCTCAATACGGCCGAAAAAGCGCTCCGTGAACGACGAAACCTCGTAAACCGGGTCTTCCGCCGCCGAGGACCGCGATCGGTACTCCTGCTCTGTCATTGGCGCTATCGGATCGGTTGTCTCGTAGCCAGGCCAGTCTACGCATGTGTGACGCGGACCATCGGTGCGGAATGTCTGCGCGGCGAGTAGCTCATGAAAAGGGATCGCGTAACTGCGCCTTGCCAGCCCCTTGTACTGGAAAAAGGCACCGTCGCCATCCGTGGCGAGGACGAGCCCGCATTGCCATGGTGAAGCGAGTAGCGTGCGCGCGAGATACGCGTCCGCAGGGGAGAGGTCAACCTCGAGGTGGGGCCGGCTGCGGTACCAGCCGAGTACCGCAATGTCACGCTCGCGGGCGGCCGCCAATTCCCGAGTAAGGCGCTCGTCTTCCCGCTCCTTCCCCCGCTCCACTTGCGCCGCGCTGGCGCCGGTAATGACTGTGTAAAGTATGGAGGTATCGGGGCATTCGCAGACGCGGCCGGTCAGCAAGCCGAGGAGCGGCTCCTCTGTCTGCTGCATTTCCTGCCTCAGGCGGATGAGCAATGGCTGCGTGACAAAGACGACGTAGTCGCTGTTCTGCGCGCCCAGCATATGCCCCAGCAGATAGTACCGGTCGAGGCGCGGTGTCCACCGAATCGAACGGTCTACCGGTATCGTCCTCTGCATTTACCTGGTATCTCGCATTTCGTGTGTCACCTAAGGCGCTGAGGTGGCGACAGGACTTGTGTCGGCTACCAATCCGCGAAAGCGGGCTTCCGAGCGGAGTGCGTCGAAGTACAGGTCTTTCAGCGTCCACCAGAGCTCAACCCCGTGTGGATACACCCGCTCCATCACAGTGAGAGCTTGCCGCTCGTCCCCTACTGCCGCCAGGGCAATACCAAGAAAATGTCCCTCACGGGCGCCGAGTCGCCCGCGTGTCGCGCGCGGATAGCGCAGTAGCCGGCGCGTCCGGGCACGCGCTGTGGTGAGCTCATCAGATGCGACGGCGACCGCCACCGCGGCAGCCTCACCCAATAGTCCCTCGCCGAGTCGCGCGGCTGTTTCAGCATCCGAATATGCGTCCCGGTATTCACTAAGGCGGAGTCGCGTCAGTGCGCGCAAAGCGTATGGGTATGCTGCGCGCATTTCCGCCGAGATCGCCATGTTGAGATACCGGCATGCGTCGCCGTACCTTCGTTCCTGCCAATTGAGCTCGGCTAACGCCGCGAGCGTATGCCACTGCTCGGGGTCGACGGCAAGCCCCTGGCGCAAACGCAGCTCAGCATCGGCTGGCCGTCCGAGGTGCATCATTGCTCGGCCGGATCGCAGATACGCCTCGATACCACGCGCATTGAGGGAGATAGCCCGGGCATAAGCTTCGAGCGCACCTCCGAGCGCGCGTGGACTCCGGAGCTCGAGCAGCGCGCCGCGCGCCACCCACGCCTCCGCTGAGCGAGAGTCCGCACTCAGTGCCCGGCCCACCACCGAAAGCGCATGCTCGAGCAGCACGCTGTCCGGCCCGAGAGGCGATTCAGTCTCGCCATGTAGCCAGAGCGCGTAGCTCATTGCGAATCGCGCCCAGGCAAGACCAAAGCCCGGATCGAGCACAGTCGCCGCGTCGTACTCCTTTATCGCGGCTGCCGCCGCACCCGGCTCGCGCCTGCCGAAGTAATAAGTACCGCGTAAAAAGTGGCGGTAAGCCTCGGGGTTTCGCGTCGGACGGTCACTGAGCGCGGCAACTTCCCGAAGATTTAGTCCCTGAAAGGCCCGCCGTGTTATAGCTAGTGGAACATCGTTATCGAGCTCGAGGAAATCGCCGCTACGGCGATCCTCGCGCAGGTCCCAGATCTCGGAGCCATCCTTGCCGAGGAGCAGCCGCACGCGTACGCGCATTCCCCGGTCCGATGGCTCGACACTCCCAACAGCCAGGTAG
>JACDCM010000115.1 GCA_013817545.1 Gemmatimonadaceae bacterium
GCTCAATGCAAGGCGCCGTCGTGGGGGCGGGGCTGCTTTTCAGGAAGCGCCCACATTCTTGCGTTGCTTCGACACATTCGCGCGCAGCGGTCGTGAAATGAGCGCCAGTGAAGCGACAATAAGGGCTTGCGCGAGCGTAACTCGATATATATTGATTTATAATGTCGCGATCTCCTCGCCTCTCTCGCCAGACGGCAACCCTGCTCGTCGAGTTGCTCGCTAAGCCCGGGTCGTGGCGCTACGGATACGATCTGATCAAGACAACCGGCCTGAGCGCCGGAACACTTTACCCAACACTCATCCGCCTCGCCGACAGCGGCTGGCTCATGACGCGCTGGGAAGCGCGCCCGGAAGGAGGACGGCCCCCGCGCCATCTCTATCGGCTCACCGGCGCGGGCGTTCGCGCTGCTCAGGCAATGCTGGCTCGCGCTGCCGACCGCGACTGGGCTTTGCCCGGTCTTCCTGGTTTGATCCGAGGATGACCACTGCGAATCGGCTCAACGCCGCCATCGACCGCCTGTCCGTATGGCTCATCCGTGAAGCAGCGGCCGTGTTGCCGACTCACCGCGAATGGGGGAAGGCCCTCGAGGCCGAGGTACCTGCAGTGGAGGGATCCGCAGCGCGCCTCCGTTTCGCCGTGGCATGCAGCTTCGCGCTGCTTCGAACGGCGGCCCTGAATGCATGTCGCGGTCGAATTGCCGACCCTGCGAGCACTTCACTCGCTTTTGCTCTGGGTTGCGTGACGGCCATTGTCGATCTGCAGAGTGGCAGCCGCTCCGCGCTTCGCCTCATGCTGGGAGTGGGCTGTTTTGCGCTGGGGGTAATGACGCCGCGCGCTGCCTGGCGATGGGGAGTGTGGGCGACGCTAGGCCTTCCTGTTGTCATTGCGATAACGAGAGACCATGGCCCGTACACGTACGACCGTGCCGACGTGTGGTTGCCGCTGCTCCCATGCATCGCACTCGCGCTCCTCGGCGCCAGCATTCGGCGCCTGTCTTCGAGACGAATTCTGATGCCAGCCTTGCTCCTTGGCTTGGCCAGCGTGACTAGCAGCGCCGATGCCCAGGCCGCTGTGCGTCCAGCCTCCCATGCATTGACGCGGCAGGATCTGGCAGCCTTTGCCGATTCCATCTTCGCCTCGTACATGCGGCGCTACGCCGAGCCGAGTTTGGCGCTCATCGTGGTGCACGGCGACTCGGTGTTCTTCCAGCGTGGCTACGGCTTCGAGGATGCACGGTCGAGACGTCCGGTCGATCCGGATTCGACACTCTTCAACATTGCCTCAATCTCGAAGCTCATCACTGCAACCGCGGCAATGCAATTGGTCGAGCGGGGCAAGCTCGAACTGGACCGTGACGTCAATAGCTACCTTCCCGAAGATCGCCGAATCGAACCCGGTGCTCGTCCCATCACCCTGCGGCAGCTCCTCAGTCACACTTCGGGTCTCGATGGCCCGTTCATGCGCGATGTCGTTGCGCGACCGGAACTGCTCGTTCCCCTGGCAACGTACTTTGCGATGTACCCGGCCCGGCGCGGCCGGCCCCCAGGCGGTGAGATTCGCTACTCCAACCACGGAATGGCGCTCGCCGGCCACATCGTCGAGCTGGTCGCGGGCGGGTCGCTCGCTGGGTATGCGGACAGCTCCATATTCGGGGCGCTCGGGATGCGGCGGTCAACCTTTGTTCAACCGCCGCCACCGGCGCTGGCCGCCCGTGTGGCAACCGCGGGATCGGGTCCCGTGCCGAACGCGCTTCTCCCATATCCGGCCGGGTCAATGGTGAGTACCGCGGCCGACATGGGCCGCTTCATGCACGCGCACCTTAACGGCGGACTGGTACACAGCCGGACAGGCAGTGCGCGCATTCTTGCCGACTCCACCGTGCGTCGGATGCATGCGCGACAGTGGAGCGCGGAGCCGAGGCTATCCGGTGTTGCGCTCGGCTTTTTCGAGAGCGATCTGGGAGGCGAACAGGGACTGTTTCACACGGGGGCCCGCACGCACTTCTCGCTCCTGTATCTCCTTCCCGAGCGGCGTGTCGGCATCTTCCTCGTCCACTCCATGCGTCAGGGCGGTGAGTTTCGAACGCTCCGCACCGATTTCGTGCGAGGCTTTGCGCATCGCTACTTCGGCAATGCCACAGTAGCCCGTGCCGGCAGGCGGCCGCTCCATCCACACTCCGCAGCCAGGTTCGCCGGTGTCTACAGGCCGATTTTATTTGCGAGCACAACGATCGAGCGAGCCGCACGCCTCGGAACGGACACCCGCGTTACAGCTCATGACGACGGCTCGCTCTCCATTGCGATCCCCGGCGGTCCTCGATTGCAGCTTGTGGAAATCGATTCAGGGCTGTTCCGCGTATCATACGGAACGGAGCAGGGAACAACGGTCGCGTTCACGACTGATGGCGACGGCTCCGTGGGGCGTATGGCACTCGCCGGCAACACCCAGGATCCTGTGAGTTTCGAGCGACTCGCGTGGTACGAACGCGGTAAGCTGCACGCGTCCCTGCTGGCGGGCGCGTTTCTGCTGTTCCTGAGCTGTGCTGTGACTGGTGTCGTTCGCCTCGCCACGTTCCTGATACACCGGTGGCGCGGACGCCAAGATCCGGTCGAGCCACCTCCGCAGCGGTGGGCGTGGCGCGCGGCGGTGCTGACGAGCGCGCTCGTGGTACTCGCGCCGATCAGCGTTGCGGCGATCGTGTTGACGCACACCGGAGATGATACGGCCGCCGACAACCTGCGCTTCGGCCTCACGGTGGGCCTCACGCTTCTTCTCGTGGGTGCCACGCTCGGAGCGACACTGGTGCCCTTCGCGATCCACGCTCAGCGCCGCCGGTATTGGTCGCCCGCACGACGCGCATACTACCTCATGCTGGCAATCGCAGGTATGCTGTCTTTGCCGCTTCTCGGTTACTACAACCTGCTGGGATATCGATTCTGACTTCGCTGTTCGGTATCTGACCAGCAGTTGAGCGATATGCAGACTCACCGGCATGCCATGCAATGCCTCACTCGCGGCTTTTCTATCGGTATCCCGGAAATCGCTGGCTTCAAGGAAGGCGCTCCTGTCGCCGTTGCAATTTACGCCCTCGGCTTCGCCTGATTGAGAAGACCGCTCCAACAATCAGGACGGTGGCGATTGCAAGACGCTGCGAGTGGCGCCCCCATCTCGTCGCGAGTGTCATCCCGCGACCATCGGGGCCAAATCTGCGGACGCGCAGATACGGACCGATTCCGATGTCACCCAGAATCCCGAGTGGGGCCCTCGGGTGCTCGAGCACGTACACACCGTCCGCAGTAACTGCAACTCCTGTGGGTGCCCAGTAGACGCCGCCCCGGTACAGCTTTTCAACGCGCCCATTTGCCACGCGGTGGACAACCCGGCCTGCGAAGTCCGCCGCGTAAATAGCGCCCTCCGGTCCTACCGCAACACCCAGGAGATCCTGATCCCAGCTGAGCTCCGTAAGCGGACTGCCAAGCGACTCGACGAGGCCCCCGACGCTCACGCGGCGCAATCGACTGCCGTCCGCCATGACGATGGTACCGTCGGGCAGCCACGCCATGCCGTCGATGGCTTGAAACCGCGCGGCGCGCCCAGCTCCATCCGCATGGCCCACTCGCCCGCCCGCAACTGTGTCAATAGCCCCGCTTGGCGACCACCGTAACAAGTAAAGGTCGCGACCACCCTCGGGTTCGGGGTACTGGTAGACGCTGGCTGAGTAAATGGAGCCGTCCGGCGCCCGCAGGAACGACTGCAAACCGAGGGGAAATCCCCGGGTGGCGGGGATAATGTCGGAGAATCGCCCGCTCTTATCGAGACGCCAGACCCCGCGGATCGGCTGCGTCAGGTTGGAGTGCGTTCCAAACACGGCGCCGTCGAGCCCCAGGCTGAGCGCGTGTGAATGGATGTGGCGGCCGACTGGTTCGACACGTCCGTCTGGTGATATGCGCCAGATCGTGTTCGCCGGGATGTCCGTCACGTACACTCGGCCCTGCGCATCGACCACTACGCCCCAGCCCTCGTGCGCCGCTGCTGGACATGGGGATGCCATGATCAGGCCCGCGGTCAGGAGAGTCAACTTGATGAATTTGACGGTCATGGACGCGCCTCGACGGAGGGCACTCCGCGAGTGCCGGCGGGCGTCGTCGTTCATGACGTATGGCAAAGCCTCATGATTTGACTGGGAGAGACTTCCCCGCAGAACTTAGCGAAGAGCTTCCTCGTTTCGGGGTCAAAAAACACTGCGAGTAGAGAGTAAGCGGCCCGAATGTCTTGCAAGAGCGACATCGATCAGGCACCAATGCCGTACGAACCTATTAATAACATTCCAGGCATTAAAACCCAGCAAATGGCGACCGCACCAAGGAACTGTATAATCAGAGGCTGGTCGCTTGCTCTGGTCCAATCAATGAATGTTGCGGCCGGTGATCTCTGGCATATTGCGGAGAGTCGCGCCGCGCGCCGTGTGCCGCGCTTCAACACCGACCGCGCACAGACTCTACGCACGATGGACAAGGTCGAGCAGCTGGCGCGCGAGAGCGGCGCTCGCGTCATTCTGCAGCACGTACCTGGAGACTTTGACGCCCTTCCGCGTTCCGGCCGCTCTGCGTTAGGTAGAAAACTCGATCCGCACCGGTCGCGCGGCGACGGCGGATTCATCGTTCAGCGTGTCTGGTTTGAAAAACGTGGTCGATGGTTCGCGCTATTTCGGAGCGAAGAATCCGTTAATGTCCGCAAAGGGAACGGCACGGGCCAGATTCGTGAACGTCCCCTTCTCGGCGATCTCGTTCGCCGCCTGCAGAAAGCCTGTCCAGGCAGATCGGGCGAGTGCACCACCGACGCTAATCCGTCGCACGCCTTGTTCCGCGAGCTTTGCGACGGTGGAAAAATCGTCGCTGACTAACACATTGACGGGTTTGGGAGCGACCGCCGCGACCACAGCGGCGATGTCTGACTGGGTGCGAATGCCCGGCGCGTAGAGACAGTCGGCCCCGGCTTCGGCGTAGGCGGTGAGCCGGCGGATCGTTTCCGTGAGATGGGGGCGTCCGACGATGTAGCCCTCTGAACGACCAGTAAGCAGGATCCCAGTTCCGCTGTCATCGATCGCTCGTCGGGCGGCCTGGATCCGTTCAACCGAGAGCGTGAAGTCGAAGAGTGGATTCGAGGGATCGCCACTGGAATCTTCGATCGAGAGCCCGGCAATCCCGGTCGCCGTGGCCGCAGCAACGTTGGGCAGGACATCGGCGGGCAACGTTGCGAAGCCCCCTTCGAAGTCTGCGTTGACCGGCACTGTCACCGCGTGCGCGATCGATCGAAGGTGGGCCAGGGTCTCCTCCAGCGACACATGGTTGTCGGTCCGTCCCATGGACCACGCGAATCCCGAACTCGTGGTCGCGAGCGCGGAAAAGCCGAGTCCCGCGAGCAGACGCGCGCTCCCGCAGTCCCACGGATTGGGTAGCACGAAGCAACCGGCCTCGTGGAGCTTGCGAAATTCGTGGCAGCGAGCTGAAACGTCGGTCATGGTTGCACATCCGCTTGGGTTACGAAGGGATCATCGCTGCTCGCCACTACGAAGTCATCTCGATCAGCGTGTATCTGCGACGGACGCCGCGCTGCGCAGCGTGGACTCGACCGGTTCCAGAAACGTCCGCTCCTCTCGCATGATCAGTCGGCTGGATTGCGCGAAAGCGAAATTCGCACGGCCGTCCGGGTCTGCTCTGAGGGCGTGTCGATATGTCTCATACGCGGCAAGCGACCCGGAGGAGATGAGAGCACATGCCACGTAGTTGGTCCCCTCATGCGGGAGAAAATAGCCGAGTAGATCCCCGCCGCAACGCGGAATAATGCGCGCCCAATTGTCGGCGTACTCTGCGAATGCTTCGCGCTGGAACGGATCGATCTCGTATCGGATAAAGCAGGTGATTGCCATTGGAAGCCTCTGGAGGAAGAATGTGAGTAGCATACGCTGTTGCCATCCTCCAATGGTTCGACTATGATCGAACCATGCCCAACACTCCCGATATTGCCATGATAGCCAGTCTCATCGGGGACCGCGCTCGTGCCGCGATTCTGATGAGTCTCATGGCGGGCCGATCGTTAACGGCGACCGAGCTGGCCAGGGCTGCGAGCGTGACGAAGCAGACAGCCAGCTCCCACCTGTCCAAGCTCGCTGAGGCGCAGCTGATCACCATGGAGATCGTTGGTCGTCATCGGTATTTCCGGCTGGCTGATCACGAAGTAGGCATTGTGATTGAAAACCTGGTCGGGCTGGCAGATCGTGTTGGCGCGGTGCATGTCCGGACCGGTCCCCCTGATACGGCGTTACGGAAGGCCCGGGTGTGTTACGACCATCTCGCAGGTGAGCTGGGCGTGCTCATCTTCGATAGCCTCACGCAGCAGGGATTTCTGCGGACGACGAAAAAGATGCTGATACTGACCGAGGACGGCGAGCGATTCTTTTACGATCAGGGGATTGATGTCGCGACCCTGAAGCGCCGGCGGCGACCCCTGTGCCTCGCCTGTCTCGACTGGAGCGTTCGCCGTCAGCATTTGGCGGGTT
This sequence comes from Gemmatimonadaceae bacterium, assembly GCA_013817545.1. GTDB lineage: Bacteria > Gemmatimonadota > Gemmatimonadetes > Gemmatimonadales > Gemmatimonadaceae > JACMME01. The sequence continues at coordinate 6,561 of JACDCM010000115.1, forward strand.
CCCTGGGCGCTGCCGTCTTGAACCGTTGCTTCGCGCTGGGGTGGGCGCGGCCGCAGAAAGGAACTCGAGGAGTGCTTTTCTCCGCGCTAGGCGAAAGGTCGCTTCGAGCGCGGTTTACTTACCGGTAGGCAGCGACGCAGTACGTCAGGCCAGCACACGGCTAAAAGTTGATCGTGTGGAAGGCTCGACCGATCTCGTTGGAAGCGCAACGTCCCAATCCTTTCACCGGCCCGAATCGGTCACGGCAACCCAACCTCTTGACACACCCAAGACAGTTCGATAGTTATATGACCATGTATTTAGAGCATGACCCAACCGGCCAACTCGCTGCCGGCCAGTTTGAGCGGATCGCCAAGGCGCTCGCGGATCCACGTCGCTTTGCGATGCTGGAAGCAATCGGCACGGAGCGCGAGTGCCCTAACCAGACTCTCTGCCAGGATTTCCCCGTCTCGAAGGCCACTGTGTCGCATCACCTCAAGGAGTTGATCCAGGCCGGCCTGGTCGAGGCGGACCGTGAAGGGCAGTACGTTCACTATCGCGCCAATTCGGACATTATCAAGGCTTACGCGGCGGAGCTAGTCAGGCGGGTGAGCAGGAAGACAGGTCCGGGGTCGTAAGAGAGAGCAATGCAGCACTTTGCAGCCTGTCCTTTTATTCAGATGTTTAATGGTTGTACAACTGTCGTAATTCAACGCACAACAGCACACGGAGGTCGTTTCTAATGAATCGCCGCTTTTCCTCAGGTTCAGGCGTTCGGATCAGGTCAGTCGTATTGCTCGTCGCGATCCTCGTCGCGGGGGCAGCGCTCGGCGCATGGAAATATTCCTCCATCCGTGAGGCCAACGCGGCCGCTGCAAACCAGCCTGAGCCCATCGAGACAGTTACCGCCGCCGTCGCGACGCAACGCGAGCACCGCCAGACGGCAACGTCAATTGGAACGGTCCTCGCCCTGCGCTCCATCACCCTTCGCAATGAAGTGCCGGGCACAGTTCGGCGCGTGATGCTGAGTGCTGGCCAGGTCGTCAGCGCGGGCACCGTACTCGTTGCGTTCGATGTCTCCGTCGAGGAAGCCGAGTTGAGGGCACAGGAGGCACAGGCCGACCTCGCGCGAACGCTCTTCGCCAGAATGGAGCGCATGGCCGGTCGCGGAGCCGCGTCTGCTATCGAGCTCGACAATGCGCGCGCCGAGCGCGACATCGCTCTCGCGCAGATTGCGCGCACAAGGGCGATCATAGCCCGCAAGACGATCCGCGCGCCCTTCCGCGCCCGGATTGGCATCGCCGACGTGCATGTTGGCCAGTTCCTGGAATCCGGAACGGAGCTCACGACACTCCAGGGCGTCGATGCCGCTTCGAACGTGGACTTCGCGGTCGCGCAGTCGGTCGCCGCCGGATTGCGCGAGGGTGACCGCGTGAGTGTCTTCGCGGGCAACGAGCCTGCGCCGGTCTCAGCGAGAATCGTCGCGATCGACGCACGCGTAGACCCCACGACACGCAACGCGATAGTTCGCGCCCGCATAGAGAACGCCGAACGAGGCCCCGCGCCTGGCGCGTCGGTGCGCGTCCAGGTGTCCGTCGGTGCCGCACGTTCGGCAGTCGTCGTCCCAGTCAGCGCTCTACGAAAGGGACCGGGCGGTGACCACGTGTTCGTGCTCGCTCCCGGCAAGAATGGAGATACGCGCGCTCAGCTTCGGCGGGTTACCGCTGGACCAGTGATCGGCGATGAGGTCGTGATTCTCGATGGGCTTGTCGCCGGCGAGCAGGTTGCCACGTCCGGCTCCTTCAAGCTGCGCGACGCGGCGCTCGTTACGGTTGCCAAGCCGCCGGCGGACGAGCCGGTCAAGCAAATACCCGCTCGCTGAGAGGAGACCTCACATGCGCTCCTCGTTTACCGACATTTTTATCAAGCACCCGGTGCTGGCGATCGTCGTCAACCTCGTCATCGTCCTCATGGGATGGCGAGCGCTGAGCTCCCTGCCGGTGCAGCAGTACCCACAGATCGAGAGTTCGTCGGTCGTAATCACGACTGTGTACTACGGCGCCGGCGCCGAAACCGTCCGCGGATTTCTCACGACGCCGATCGAGCGGTCGGTATCAGCGATCAGCGGGGTCGAGTACATCGAGTCGGCCAGCCGAGCTGGTGTCAGCACTGTGACCGTGCACCTCAAGCTGAATCACAACAGCACAGCGGCGCTCGCGGAGGTCACCGCGCGCCTTCAGCAGGTGCGCTCCGAACTGCCGTCGGACGCGGAGCCCCCGGCGGTGGAGGTGCAACGCGCCGACCGGCCATACGCGTCGTTCTATCTCAGCTTCTCCTCGAAGGAGCGGGACGTGCCGGCCATCACGGACTGGCTCGCGCGAACGCTGCAGCCGCAGATGGCAACGCTGCCTGGTGTGCAGCGCGTCAGCTTCGAGGGTGCGCGCCAGCTCGCCATGCGCGTCTGGATCGACCCCGATCGCCTTGCCGCGCTCGGCCTTTCGCCCGGCGACGTGCAGGCGGCACTGAGCCGCAATAACTACCTCGCCGCTGTCGGCCAGACCAAGGGCAATCTCGTCCAGATCAACTTGCTCGCGAACACCGATCTGCGCTCGGTCGAGGAGTTCAATGACCTGATCGTCGCCGACCGCGGCGGCGCTCTGGTGCGGTTGAGCGACGTGGCACGCGTCGAGCTCGGCGCTGAAGAGGCCAGCATGGTCGCAAAGTATAGCGGCAACGAGGCAGTCTACCTCGGCGTCTGGCCACTCATCGGCGTCAACGAGATCGATGTCTCGCACCGCTTGCAAGACGAGATGGAGCGCATTCGGCCGACGCTTCCCGCCGACATCGACATGCAGCTCGCCTACGACGCGACGACGTTCATGCAGGACGCGCTCAAGGAGATCTCCATGACGCTGATGGAAACGGTCCTCATAGTCGGGCTGGTGGTCTTCCTGTTCATGGGATCGCTGCGCACCGCGCTCGTGCCGCTCGTCGCCATGCCGATCTCGCTTATCGGCGCCACCATAGTGATGTACGCGTTCGGCTTCAGTCTCAATCTCCTTACGATACTCGCCATAGTGCTCTCGGTTGGCCTCGTGGTGGACGATGCGATCGTCGTCGTCGAGAACGTCGAGCGGCACGTGCGGCTGGGAAAAACCCGCATTCAGGCGGCGTTGATCGGTGCGCGCGAGCTGGTGGGTCCGATCATCGCGATGACGATCACCCTGGCCGCGGTATATGCGCCGATCGGTTTCCAGGGCGGTCTTACCGGGTCGCTCTTCCTGGAGTTCGCGATCACGCTTGCGGCGGCTGTGGTGATATCGGGGATCGTCGCTGTAACGCTTTCGCCGATGATGAGCTCCCGCTTCGTGCACGAGCACGGCCAGGAAGGCCGGCTGACGGCGTTCGTCAACCGCGCCTTCGACCGCGTGCGCGCTCTGTACGAGCGGCTGCTGGATTCTGCGCTTCAGATGCGGGGAGCAATCGTCGCCGCGGCGTTGCTGGTCATGGCGGCGGCGTGGCCACTTTACATGTATTCGAAGAGTGAGCTCGCGCCGGTCGAGGACCAGAGCCACATCAGCCTCTTCATGGAGGCGTCACCAGACGCGTCGCTGGCGGCGACGAACCGCGCGTCGCGCGAGGTGGTTGGCGCGATTGAAAAGTTCCCCGAGGCGAAGTTCATGTGGTCGCTGACCGCGAATTGGGGTGCGTTCGGCGGGATGGTGACGAAGGACTGGAAGGAGCGTGAACGCTCGACCGAGGAGATGTACGGCGCGGTGTTCGGCGCCGTGTCGCAGATACCGGGCGTGCGCGTCTTCCCGCGGCTCGACCCACCGCTACCGACGCCCGGACAGTATGACGTCGAGCTAGTGCTTCAGAGCGACGCGCCGCCCGAGGAGATGCTGGAGACAGTCGGCGCCGTCGTCGGCGCTGGCTGGCAGAGCGGCAAGTTCCTGTACGTCGACACCGATCTCAAGATCGACCTGCCGGAGGCTCGCGTCGTGATCGATCGCGAACGCATCGCCGACCTTGGACTGGATCTCGCGAGCGTGGGCCGAGAGCTCGGCACTCTGCTCGGCGGCGCGTACGTGAACCGGTTCAACTTCTTCGACCGCAGTTACAAGGTCATCCCACAAATCGGCGATGAAGGCCGGGCGACTGTCGACCCGCTGCTCGATCTCAAGATCAAGACGCCCAGCGGGGAGCTGGTGCCGGTATCGACTTTCACGCGCATCGAGTCGAGCAATGCGCCACGC
>JACDCM010000454.1 GCA_013817545.1 Gemmatimonadaceae bacterium
CCTACGTACCCCCCATTGCATATCCCTGGGCGCCGACCATTCGCGTGTTGCCAAAGTTGTTGCCTAGCCAGTGGACCGCAGTGCATGCGGACGGACGCCGGCGCACGGAATGACCAATGAATCACGCCTTGGCGAACTGCAGTGGACGAGTGCGGACGCAGGATTTCGGTTTTCAAGACCGCCGCATTCGACCGCTCTGCCACCCCTCCGAGGCAATGATGATGGGGCTTAGCGCGCTTTCGAGCGTCAACACGAGAGCCGTTTGAATCCAACTCTGATGCCAATTGGGACGACGAGTTGCTTGTCGCAGTGGCGTCATCACGCTGTCATACGCGAGCGCTAGGTTTCGTCGGAGATTCGCGCTAGGAGGCTACTCATGACCCGGATCGTTGTCTCGCTCGCCTTCGCCGCGGCGCTGCTCGCCGGTACCGGCGGGAGTGCCTGGGCCGCGCCGCCGAGTTGCCCCGCCGAGCTCCCCTGCCAGGGCATGATCTATCTGAACGGCGCGCTCGTCCGCACGATCCTCACGCCATCCGCGACGCCGAAGGCCGGCGTCGACAACTTCTACAAAGTCGCAGGCGTCGGCGGCGTCGCCGCGGTCGGCCCCGGCACCGGCGACTACCACGGCGGTCACTGGAAGGTCTTCCTCGTGTCCGGCAGCACCGCCGGTCTGACGTCGGAAGCTGCGATTGAGCTAGCCGCCGCGAAGGGTCTGGTGACGATCACCCGCGAGGCGAGCCAGGACTTCCGTTGCCCGATCCAGCCCTAACACTCCAGCCCTAAGATCGCGCTCCCTCGGGCCGGGCCACGCAGGCGGCGTGGTCCGGCCCGCGGTGTTCACGTCGACGACGCGGTCGATCGAGCCGTCGGAGTTGCGGAGGACGACGCGGTCGCAGCCGTACGTCGACGACGGGCCGCGCGGCCTGCGTGCGGTGATCGCGCGCGCCGGGTCGCGGGGACGATCCAGTGCGCGCGGCCAGGTGTCCTAACACTCGCCCCGCCGATCGCGGGCGTCCTGGGGCGTCCCACAGGGCGGACCACGCGCTTGGCCTGCTCGACGTAGCGCGGGCTGACGCCCACGAGCCTTCGCGGCGTCGGCGGTGGCGGGATGCTTTTGTGTCCGCATTTGTGCGGACAGAACGCCGGGCTTCCGATCAGGCGCCGCGATCCTCACATGCGCTCGACCCATTGGGAACGCCATGCCGGCGCGTCGAATGGAGCGCCAAAGACGATCGTTTCCTTCGCACACTTGCCGTCACGCAGCTCGATGATCCCCATTACGTGCCACGGAAGGGTGTCGCCCGGGTAGACGACGGTGAACAAGGCCGTATACACGTCCCCTGTTCCTATGACGCGCAGCAGGGTGCCGACCGGGGTCGCGACCCATTGATCCTCGCTGCCCTTCACGAGCACGTTTGCCGAGGGGGGAACTCCACCCGGATAGTTTTCGAGGATCGTGCGGGCGTTGCGGGGCCCACGGATCCGCTCGCCGGACTGTGGATACTCCGAGACGTAATCCGGATGGCGAAGCTGGTCCTGCGTGTCGAGGTCGCGGCCCACGATCGCCCTAACGTATCGATCGACGACTTCCCGATTGCTCTTCTCGCTCACGGAACCTTCCTCCTCCCGAAATGCCACTCCTCCAATGAGGTTCGGGGCCATCCTAGAAGGCGAATGCTTCGCGATCGTGGAATGCCCGAGCTTCTCCGAGACGATCTTTCGGATGCACGCCCTGGCCCAGTAGCAGCGTCGCCGCGGTTGCGGCGCGGTGACGGTCCTCGCGATCAGCGACACGCCGGCACCTGCTCTTCGCGTTCTAGCTGGCCTCGCCCCAGCACATAACTGAGCCAATTTCGGTCTAGATGCTGAGCGTGGAGCACAGCGCTGCGGCCGGGATATGTGTAAAGGAGACGCTCTGACCTGCTGAGCTAGTTGCCCGCGCTCTTCGCGTATTTCGCATTCTGGCCCTCTGAGTGCGGCTCCGGAGCTGCGGTGGTGCGGGCCTTTGGACAGCGCTCTCGGCGCCCTAATACGGCGTCCATCTGCACCCCCCGGTGTCTGCTCGGCGGGCAACGGCACCGCGATCCTACTCCGCCGCAGTACTCGCGCTCATCGTGAGCGGCCGCGGCAGCCCGAGGTGAGGTCGTTCGTCACATGCGCTCGACCCATTCGGCGCGCCACTGGGGCGCGTCGAACGGAGCGCCGAAGATCGTCGTTTCCTTGAGGATCTTGCCGTCGCGGACCTCGGCGAACACTGCGACGTGCCACGGACGACTCTCGCCGGGGTAGGTACCGGTGAAGAGACCCGTGAACACGTCGCCGGTACCCGTGAGGCGCAACAGCGTTCCAACGGGAGTCATGCCCACCGATCTTCGCTGCCGTGCAGCTCCTTCTTGTCCACGCGTGCGCCCTTCAGCCCCCCGGGGTAGTGGTCGAGGATCGCCCGCGCATTCGCGGTACCACGGACTCGCTCGCCCGACTGTGGCCACTCCGAGACGTAATCGGCGTGTCGAAGCCGGTCCTGAGTGTCGAGATCTGCCTCGATGATCGCCCTGATGTAGCGCTCGACAAGTTCCCGATTGCTCTTCTCGCTCACGCAACCCTCCCTCCTGGCGAATGCCTATCCCGTTGTGATGGCGGGGGTCGGGTGCGATTCCGAACGCCTGTCCTCCGACCACCGGGCGGCCGTGCGGCACACTGTACGTCGCAAGCCGGCTTGAAGACCCCAAATGGCTCTCCGACCGCACGGATCATCCGTAGGAACAATCCCGGGGCGCCGAATGCGTGAACGGATGGGCTGCGGATGAGCTCGAGACCCCGGGACGAGACCCGAGAGGCGACGGATCGCCCGGAAGCGGCGGTGCGATGAGGTATCCGGGGCTTCGCGTTCGGGCAGTGGCTTTCGCTCTCGACTACCTGGTCATCGCCGTGTTCCTCGTCGCCGTCGGCGGAGTGGTCGCCTTGCTGCGGATCGCGGTTCCGGGCATGCGCAGGCGACGTCGCTAGGTGAGATTCCCGGTGGTCTTTGAGACTGCCACGCGGGGTCGGTCTGTCGCCTTCCTATCCTCGCGTCGGGGGAGCGAGGAAGGAGGGCCACCGTGCCCGACGAGGTCCTCGCGCTCCGCAGCCACCACGTCCGCGATGCGCACCGCCGCTGGCAGCGCCACACGTACCAGGAGGGACCGGGGTTCCGCTTCCTGGCGACCCGCGGCGGTCGTCCGCCGCTCGCGGCCACACCGCGCCGTGACCTCGCGATCGTCCGCGAGCGCGCCCGGCTGGTGCGCATCCTGCGCGAGGAGGGCCTGGGCGCCGCGCTCGCACTCGGAGAGTG